>JALZOI010000631.1 GCA_030857245.1 Myxococcota bacterium | reverse complement strand
ACCACGAGGTGACCGGCATGATCCTGAAGCACGATGCCGATCCCACCGAGCTGCGTCGCGGCTCCCGGTGATGGGCCCGGCATCGGTGCGATCGGCGCGGTCGGCGCGATCGGCGCGGTCGGCGCGATCGGCGCGGTCGCGTCGCCGTCGGTCGCGGCGAGGCAGCCCGTGGTGATCAGCAGCAGGAGCGCGAGGGTGGGTGGACGCATCGTCGCGGCGAAACGCCCCGGGTCCTCGAAGTATTCGGCACGAGGCGTTCACGCCTCATCGCGGCGTGAACGCGACGCCGATCGACTACGCGGTGGCCTGACGGGCACACGACAGCTCGCCGCCGCACGCGCCGCTCGCGTGCAGCAACGAGAACAGGCTCGCGCTGCCGGTGCCCGCGAACGTGCCGCGGTCGGTCGCTCCGACGTCGACCGGAGCAGATCGACGTGCTCGTCGGCGCTGGGCCGACGGGGCTGATGCTGGGGACTGCAGCCCGCCGGCGCGCGAGCCGACGAGCTCCTGGGTCTCGCGCCGCATCGCGGATCGCTTCCTCGCGCAAGGGACGGACATCGCCTTCGGAGTCCGCGCGCACGTCGCGGACCAGCGCGTCGCTGATCAGATCGACTGGACGGGTTTGCCGGCCTTCGTCCAGCCGTCAGTGCCCGCCGTCATCACGTAGACGTTCGTGTAACCCATGCTCTTGGCGCGCCCGGCGCCTCTGTGTGAAGCCATTCAACCAGGCCCTCCGCAGTAGAAGACGAGCTTGGTCGCCTTGTCGGCCGGCAGGGCACCGGCGGCGAACGTCTCCTCGTCCTCGAGGAGGATCGCACCGGGCAGGATGCCGTGCTTCTTGCGGGTCTTCTCGCCATTGCAGTCGACGACCGTCAACTGCTTCGCCTCGAGGCCGGCGGCGACGTCGTTCACCGACATCTCGGGGAGGTCGTGACCGACCTGCGCCTTGGAGTCCTTCGATGCGGACTGCTCGCTGCAGCCCAGGGCACCGAGAGCGAGGACCGTGGAGAACACCAGCGTGCGCATGCCCCGGAGCATAGCGTGGACGAGCGCGCTTGCGTTGCGCGATCGCCCGGCGCGGTCGACGCGGTATAGAGCGAGCCATGAGCGATCCGCGGATCCTGGTGATCGGTTCGGCGGGCACGGTCGGTCGGCACGTCGTCACGCAGCTGCGCGAAGGCGGAGCCCGCGTGCGGAGCACGACGACGAAGGGCCCGACGGCCGCCGAGCTCGTCCGCTTCGACTTCAGCGCACCCGGGACCTGGGAGCCGACGCTCGACGGGGTGGATCGCGTGTTCCTGATGCGGCCGCCCCAGATCTCGGACGTGAAGCGCACGATCGCTCCGTTCATCGCGTGCGCGGCGCGCCGCCGGATCGAGCACGTCGTGTTCCTCTCGGTGATGGGCGTGAATCCAGCACTCCCCCACTGGCGCGTCGAGCGCGCCCTCATCGCATCCGGGCTCACCTACACGTTCTTGCGCCCCTCGTTCTTCGCGCAGAACCTCGAGACGGCGTACGGCGAGGACCTCCGAGCCCACGACCGGATCCGGCTGCCCGCCGGCCGATCCCGCACCTCGTTCGTCGACACCCGCGACGTCGCCGCGGTCGCGACGCTCGCGCTGCGAGCACCCGATGCGCATCGCAACCGCGCGTACACCCTGACCGGGCCGGAAGCACTCGGGTGGGCGGAAGTCGCGCGCCTGCTCTCGGACCTGCTGGGCCGCCCGATCCGCTACGAGTCGATCGGGCTGCGGCGCTATCGATCCGAGCTGCGGGCGGCCGGCATGCCGACCAGCTACGTGCTCGTCCAGCTGATGATCCATGCGGTCGCGCGGCTCGGGCTGGCGGCCACGATCACCCCCGAGCTCGAGCGCCTGCTCGGCCGGCCCGGCAGGACGCTGCGCCAGTACCTCGAGGACCATGCCGCCGTGTGGGCGCCCGCGGGCGCGCGCTGAGTGCCGGCGCTGGACACGAGCGCGCACGCGCCGTGATCGGAACCGGAACGCCGCCGCCGTCGTGAACCATCGTGCCGCTGCGCACGAGCGCCCGCCGGCGGCGGAGCCGGTGCAGCAGCTCGGGACAGCTCGAGCCGCCGGCTCCGCGGCACGACGGGCTGCGCCAGCGCGGGTCGACGCCGAGGCGACATCGCATTACCCATCGATGTCACGGCCGAACTACGTGTCGATCGTCGCGGGGGTGCCGCCCCAGTGGAGCGGCGTGCGCAGCAACGACTACGACCAGTCCCTGCCGCTCGACAGCGCACCGAAGCGAGCGAAGGCCGCCGGGCTCGGGGTCTCCTTCGTGTGGCGAGCGTCGTGTTCGTCGCGGTCGCCCACGTCTCGCTCAGCTGGACCAACCACGCCACCGCGGTTCGAGCACATCTCGACCAGGGGCTGATGAAGAACACCCTGTTCTTCTGCGCGGGGAACCTGGCGCACGAGCTCGGGATCCACGGCGTCGCGGTGTTCGCCGGGGTGATCGGGGTCGTGGTGGCCGTCCCGCTGCTCGCCGTCGCGCTGGTGGCCGTCCGCATGCTCTGGGTCGAGGAGGTGATCGAGGCACCGGAGCCCTCACGCATCGTGCCCCCCCCCCCCCGACCGCAGCCCGCCGGCGCAGAGTGAGCGGCGAGATGACCTCACCGACGGTGGGGGCGACGCCTCGCACGCGTAGCGGGGTCACAGATACGGCGAGAGCAGGCGGGCCGTGGCGTCGCGCAGGCGGACCAGCCGCGGCCGGCGGGCCAGCCCGTCCTCGTCGAGGCGCTGGGCGGTCGCGATCCGCTCGTCGATCAACTCGTCGAGCTGGGCCGCGAGCGCGCGATCATAGCTCTCGACGTTGAGCTCGAAGTTCAGGCGGAGGCTGCGGGGATCCCAGTTCGCGGAGCCCAGCAAGCTCCAGGCGCCATCGACGACCATGAGCTTCGCGTGGTCGAACGGCGCGGGCGTCCAGCCACACCCGACACCCGTGACCCAGCACCTTCGAGAGCTCGCCTCGCATCGCCCAGTACACGAGCCGCAGGTTGCCGCGCGCCGGCAGGACGATGTCGACGACGACGCCGCGGAGGGCCGCGACGTTCAGCGCCGCGGTGAGCGGGTCATCGGGCAGGAAGTACGGGGTCACGATCCGGACGCAGCGTCGCGCGGTGGCCACCGCGGCGTGCAACACCCACCGCAAGCGGTCGAGGTCGTGACGGGCCCGTCGGAGATGGCGCGAGCGAACGCCGGGCCCGCGTGCGGCACCGACGGAAACCACCGCTCGCCGGAGAGGACCTCGCGCGTCGCGAACGTCCAGTCCTCCGCGAACACGTCCAGCAACTGCGTGACCACCGGGCCGGCGATGCGGAAGTGCACGTCGCGCGTCGGGTTGCGGGGGCTCTCCCGCAGCACGCACTCCTGCCGGATGTTCATCCCACCAGTGAAGCCGACCGTCCCGTCCACGACCAGGATCTTGCGGTGGTTGCGCAGGTTCGCGAACGCGACCGACCAGGGCGCCCACACGCGCAGGAAGCGTGCGACGGGTACCGCTCGCCGCCGCAACAGCCAGTCGATCGCAGGCCAGGAATAGCGCGCCCCCGCGTCATCGATCAGCACGCGCACCTCGACACCCCGCGCGCTCGCCGCGGCGAGGGCGTCGACGAAGCGCCGCCCCGCCGCGTCGCGGTCGAAGATGTAGCTGGCGAGCGCCACCGAGTGCTTCGCGGCCGCGATGCACTCCAGCATCCGCGGATAGGCCTCGTCGCCGTCGCGCAGGACGGTGATGTGATTGCCAGGGAGCAGCGGCCAGCGACTCGTGCGATCGCTCGCGCGTGCGATGGCCACGACATGCGCGTCGGCCGCGGGGAGGACGGCCGCGAGCGTCTCCACGATCACGGGCGAGCCACTCGTGTGCTCGTAGCTCGGGGTGCCGCGCCGGAGCCGCGCTGCGCTCCGGTTGATCCGGTTGATCCCGAGGAGGGCATAGAGCAGCACTCCGCCCACCGGGACCAGGAAGATGAGGCCGACCCAGCCGGCAGCGGCGCGAACTTCGCGCTTGTTGAGCACGGCGTGGCCGGCGGTGATGACCTCGATGAACACGAGGATGGCGGTCGCGACGTACGGCCACACGGTCATCGAGTCGCTCCTGCGAAGGCGATGCGCGCGGGCGCGCTGAGGTGCGCCATGCGCGCACGGTACGGATTACGACCGTCGAGCCGGTGGACGCGCAGCCTCAGCGGCGGCGCGCGATCGCCCGCGCCGCCTTCGCACGAGGGCTCGTCGTCTCCGCAACCGCCGTGCGCTCCTTGCCATGGCTGGTCTTGCTGCGATTCGCCGATCGCCGCGTCGACTTGCGGGATGGCTGCGTCCGCGAGTCTTCGAGCGTCGCGGTCGCCCGGTCTTCGCTGGCGCGCGAGTTCCGGCGCGCGGTCACGCCACCGCCGGCCTTGCGCGCGGTCGCGTTGACTCCCGGTGCCGAGGTATCGACGTCGGCATCGCGCCGCGCCTTCTCGGGACGCGCGAGCGCTCGGGTCTTGGCCGCGCTCCCGCGCCCGACCCGCCGTCCGATGAC
>JALZOI010000630.1 GCA_030857245.1 Myxococcota bacterium | reverse complement strand
GAAGGAGGCTCCTCGTGTCTCACAGACGGAAGGTGGCGGCGGTAGCGACCGTCGGCTTGCTCGCCGCGGTCGGCACGCTCGTCGCCACGACCACGGCGCCGGCCAAGACGGCGCACTCGGCCGCGTCTGCGAAGACGTGCTCGTTCCAGCTCCGGATCGGCGACGTCCTGCCGTTCACCGGCGACCTCGCCGCCTACGGCGCCAACCTCGACCGCGCGGTCAAGCTCGGAGTGGATCTGCAGAACAAGGCGCTGAGCTCGGCCGGCCTCGGCGGCAGGGCGAGCGTGAAGCTCGTCGCCTCGGAGGACGGGCAGACGCAGGCGACCGCCTCTGTCGAGGCGGCGACGAAGCTCGTCAAGTCCGACAAGGTGAACGTGATCATCGGCGAGATGGCGTCGGGCGCCACGATCCCGATGGCGCAGTCGGTGACGATCCCCAACAAGATCGTCCAGATCTCTCCGACCTCGAGCGTGCCGCAGATCACCTCGATCAAGGACAACGGCTACCTCTGGCGCACGTACCCGTCCGACGCGCTTCAGGGCAGGGTGCTCGCGCAGGCGGTCGTCGACGCGTTCGGCAAGGGCGCCACGGTGAACGTCGGCGCGCGCAACGACGCGTTCGGCACCGCGCTGCGGCAGCTCTTCGTCGCCCAGTACACGAAGCTCGGCGGCAAGGTCGGCGTCAACATCTCCTGGAACCCCGACCAGCCGAACTTCGACACCGAGGCGCAGAAGCTAGCCGACGGCAACCCGGCGGGCTGGGTGATCATCGACTTCCCGGACACGTTCCAGAAGTTCGCCCCCTCGCTCGTCCGAACGGGCAAGTGGAGCGCCGCAAAGACCCTGATGACTGAGGCGCTTCGCAACGCGGACGTGCTCTCGAAGATCGGCGACCCCGTGAACGGCCTGCGCGGCACGGCCGCGAGCGCCGCGGGCGGGCCTGCCGGCAAGGCGTTCGCCGCCTACTGGAAGGCGAAGGTCAAGGGAGCCAAGCCGTACACGAGCTTCGAGGGGACCGCCCTCGACGCGGCGAACGTCGCCTTCCTCGCAGCGGTGAAGGCATGTTCGGCGTCGCCGGCGAAGATCAAGGCGAAACTGCGTGCCGTCTCGGGGCCGCCGGGGAAGAAGGTCACGTTCCTCACGCTCGGCAAGGCGGTCAAGCTGCTACAGGCCGGCAAGGATGTCGACTACGAGGGCGCGTTCAGCCCGGTCGACTTCGACGCGAACGGCGACATCGGCTCGGCCGTCTTCGAGATCTGGAAGTACGACGGCGGCGGCAAGATCAGCACGCTGAAGACGATCACGTTCCGCGGTTGATTCGGGAGCGGTACCGGGAGGGCGGCGGCTTCGAGGAAGCCGCCGCCTACTCCCGCGCCGTCCGGCACGGGAGCCACGTACTCGTGAGCGGGACCGCGGCCCGCGAGCCCAACGCCGCGCCTTTTGCGGGGAACGCCTACGAGCAGGCGCGTGAGGCGATCAGGCGCGCGCTCGCCGGCGCGGAGAAGCTCGGCGCGCGCCCGGAGGACGTCGCCCGGACACGGATGCTGCTCGCTCCGGACTGCGATTGGGAGGGCGCGGTACGGGCGCACCGCGAGGCATTCGAGGGCATCGAGCCCGCGAACACGACCTACTTCGTCGGCGGATTCATCCCGTCCGGCGTGCTCGTCGAGATCGAGCTCGACGCGCTCCTCGACAGCCCGCCGAGGTAGAGCTCGGCCACCTTCGGGTCGTCGAGGAGGGAACGCCCCGAGCCCTCGTACGCGTTCCGGCCGAGGTCGAGGACGTAGCCGCGGTGCGAGAGCGCAAGCGCGCGGCGCGCATTCTGCTCGACCATCACGATCCCGATGCCCAGGGCGCTGATCTCGGCGAGCTTCTCGAAGACGAGCCCAACGGCCTGGGGGGCGAGGCCGGCGGAAGGCTCGTCGAGGAGGAGCAGCCGCGGACCCGTGACGAGCGCGCGCGCGAGCGCGACCAGCTTTCGCTGGCCGCCCGAGAGCGTCCCGGCGCGCTGCCGCGGCCGCTCGCGGAGGAGAGGGAAGAAGTCGTGTACCCGCTCGAGCGCTGCAGCGCGCTCCGCGCGCGGCAGCGCGAGCGCGCTCACCTTCAGGTTCTCGGCAATCGAGAGGCTCGGGAAGACGTTGTCGAGCTGCGGCACGAAGTTCAGGCCGCGGCGCGTGAGCCGGTCGGGGCGTACGCCCGCGATCTCCTCGCCCGCGAGCCGCACGCTCCCCGCACGCGTCCTGACGAGGCCGTACACCGCTTTCAGCAGCGTCGACTTGCCGGCTCCGTTCGGGCCGATGATCGAGACGACCTCGTCTCGCTCGGCGCGAAGGGCTACGCCGTGGAGGACGAGCACGTCGCCGTAGCCGGCCTCGAGACCCTCGACCTCGAGCAACGGCGCCGTCACACGCCCGTCCCCAGGTAGGCGTCGACGACCTTCGGGTCCGCCCTGACCTCGGCCGGCGTCCCCTCGGCGATGACGGCGCCGTTCGACATCACGACGACGCGGTCGCTCGCACGCATGACGACGTCGAGGTCGTGCTCGACGAGCAGGACGGTAAGCCCGAGCTCGTCGCGCAGCGCGACGATGTGCTCGAGCAACTGCACGCGGAGCGTCGGGTTGACGCCCGCCATCGGCTCGTCGAGGAGCACGAGCCGCGGGCCGGCCATGAGCGCGCGCGCGACGTCGAGCAGCTTCCGCTGCCCGCCGGAGAGCGTGCCGGCGAGATCGTCCGCGTGCCGTTCGAGGCGCACGAGGGCGAGCAGCTCCTTCGCGCGCTCGCGGGACTCGAGCTCCCGGCGCAGGACGGTGCCCCGCGAGACGACGTTGCGAAGGAGCTGCTCGCCCGGCTGGCGCGGCGCCGCGAGCAGGAGGTTGTCGAGCACGGTCAGGCGCGTGAGCGCCCGGGCGGTCTGGAACGTCCGTACGAGCCCCGCCTGCGCGATCCGGTGCGCCGGTTTCCGCTCGATCCGCCGCCCCTCGAAAACCACGCGCCCGGCGTCCGGGCGGAGGAAGCCCGAGACGACGTTGAAGAGGGTCGACTTCCCCGCTCCGTTCGGGCCGATGAGCGATGTGATCGACCCCTCGGCGACGTCGAGCGAGGCTCCGTCGACCGCCCGCACGCCGCCGAAGCTGCGGACGACATCGCGCACCTCGAGGATCGCGCTCACTCGAGCACCATCTCGTCGCGCTTGCCCAGGATCCCCTGGGGCCGGAAGAAGACGAGCCCGACGATGACGAGCCCGATCACGATCAGCCGCAGGTAGGCGCGGTCGGCCGAGTCGAACCACGAGAACGGCGGGAAGTCGAAGAAGCGCGTCCCGGCGAAGATCACGCCGAACACGAGCGCCCCGACGGGGACCGACCAGGCCCGCCCGAGCCCGCCGAGGATCACGATCATCCAGGCGAAGAAGGTGAGGAGCGGCGCGAAGTCGCCCGGGCTGAAGAACGAGAACTGCCAGGCGTAGAACAAGCCGGCGGTGCCTGCGAGCGCCGACCCGAGCGCGAGCGACTGCAGCTTGTACGCGAACACGTTCTTGCCCAGCGACCGTGCCGCGTCCTCATCCTCGCGGATCGACTTGAGCACCCTGCCCCATGGGGTTCGGATCGCCAGGTAGAGCCCGCCCGTGCACGCGAGCGCGACGGCCCAGACGATCACGAGCATTGCGACGTCCTTGGAGCCGATGTGCAGCACTCCCTGGACCCAGCTCTGGAAGCGCTCCCACTCGCCGTTGTACTGCGATGCCTTGCCCGCGCCGGCGAGGTTGATCGTCCCCTGCGTGCCGCCCGTGAGCCGGTCCTCGTTCGTCGCGACGTAGCGGATGATCTCGCTGAAGGCGATCGTCACGATCGCGAAGTAGTCGGAGCGCAGGCGCACCGTCGACAGCCCCAGGAGGATGCCGATCGCCGCCGACGTGAGGATCGCGACCGGCGCCGCGATCCACATCGAGAGCCCCGTCTTCACGACGAGGATCGCCATGGTGTAGGCGCCGACCGCCATGAAGGCGACATGGCCGAAGTTGAGCAGCCCCGTGAACCCGAACTCGAGCTGGAGCCCGAGCGCAAAGATCGTGTAGATGCCGGCGACGACGCCGACGAACGCCCAGAACTCGCCGCTCGCGATCGTGCTCATACGACGCGCGCCCGCCCGAAGAGCCCCTGCGGTCGCACGAGCAGGACGCCGATGAGGATGGCGAACGCGACGACCGGCTTGTACACGGAGTTCACGCCGCCGAAGAAGCCGCCCCAGGTCGAGAGCTCCGTGACGACGCCGAGCACGAGCCCGCCGAGGAGGGCGCCGTAGGCGCTGCCGATCCCGCCGAGCACAACGGCGGCGAAGACCGGCAGCAGGAGCGCGAAGCCGAAGTTCGGGTCGAACGTGCTCTGGACCAGCGCCGCGAGCACGCCCGCGAGCCCCGCGAGCAGGCCCGAGACGATCCAGGTCAGCAAGACGACGCGGCCCGTGTCGATCCCGGCGACTGCCGCGAGCGCGCGATCGTCGGCGACGGCGCGCATCGTCCGTCCGAGCGAGGTGCTGCTGAGCAGGACGCCGA
>JALZOI010000629.1 GCA_030857245.1 Myxococcota bacterium | reverse complement strand
CTGCGTGATCGCCGTGATCGGCGTGGTGCCGGGCAGGCTCGTGGCGGCGCCACCGGCCGCCGGACCGAGCGGACCGAGCGCGCGAGCGAGCGCGTCCTCGACGATCGCGCGCTGCTTGCTCGGCGCCAGCGGCAGGCCGCCGCTGGTCGCGCGGATCACCGTCGCGACATCGAGCAGCGCGCGATCGTCGGCCGACATCGCGGACGGCGTGCGCCCGGTCAACGTCTTGTCGACGAGCTCGCCGAAGGTCTTGGCGTGCGCACGCTCGGTCGCGGTCGGTTCGGCGTCGGGCTCGGGCACCGGGCCGGTCAGGATGTCGTCGTCGATGGCCATCAGGTGTCCTTTAGAGCCTCGTTGCGTTCACCGAAGTGCTTGCGGAAGGCGCGTACCGCGCGAAAGAGCAGGACGTCGAACGTCCCGATCGTGACCTCGAGCCGCTTCGCGCACTCCTCGCGCGACAGCTCCTGGACGAGGCGTAGCTCGATCGCCGTGCGGTAGCGATCGGCGAGCAGGCGCATGGTCTCGTCGATCCGGTCCTTGTGGGCGCGCCGCTCCTGGTCGGCGATCAGCTGGACGTCGGCGTGGGTCGTCGGGTCGCTCTCGCTCGCCAGCTCGTGCACCATCGCGTCGGCCAGCTTGCGCGACCGCTTCGACTGGCGATGGACGTCGAAGACCTTGTTGATCGCGATCTGCCGCAGCCACGGGTAGATGGACTTGCCCTGCCAGGTGAAGCGCTGGATCTTCTCGACGGCGGTGGCGAGGGTGTCGCGCAGCACGTCCTCGGCGCTCACGGTGTTGCCGAGTCGCGGCAGGATCACCGTGCCGTAGAGCGGCTGGGCGTAGCGTTCGAGGATGGGGCGCATGGCGTCGAGGTTGCCTTGCTGCGCCTCCTCGATCAGGCGCCGCTCGGCTTCGAGCTCGACACGCTCCTGATCTCCAGCAGGTTCGGAGGCCACGGACACCCTTGTAACGCGAGTCGCCGCCGGTGCTTACACCCGGGGGCGCCTTCCATCGTAGCGAACCTCCACCAGCTCGAGGCCCTGCGCCGGAGCGGTGATGCCGGCGCGTACGCGATCGCCGGAGGCAAGGATCTCAGGGATTTGCGCTGCGCGGAGCCGGCCGGCACCCACATCGACCAGGGTCCCGACCAGGATCCGCACCATGTTGCGCAGGAACGCGTTGCCGCGGACGTCCACGACGAGGGTGTCGTCGACCTCGGTCAGCTCGATCGCGTCGATCCGCCGGACGGTCGTGTTCGCCGAGCACCCGGCCGCGCGGAACGCCGCGAAGTCGTGGGTGCCGATCAGCGCGGCCGCGGCCTCGCGCATCGGCCCGAGCTCGAGCGGATCGCGCTGGTGCCACGCGCGATCCCGCCAGCGCGGCGACCGGTCACGCGCGAGCAGCAGCGTGTAGCGGTAGTGCTTGCCCGTCGCCGAGAACCGCGGATGAAAGTCGTCGCCGACCTCGACGGCATCCCGGATCGCGATCGTGTCGGGGAGCAGCGCGTTGACCGCGCGCCGGATGCCGTGCACCGGGATCGTGCGCTCGGTGCGAAAGCTCGCGACCTGCCCGCGAGCGTGGACCCCGGCGTCGGTGCGCGACGCACCGGTCACCTGGACCTCGTGCGCGAGCAGCGTCGACAGAGCCTCCTCGAGGTGCTGCTGCACGGTCGCGCCATTCGCCTGCCGCTGCCAGCCATGCAGCGCGGCGCCGTCGTACTCGATGAGGATCCGGATCTGGCGCACCGGCACCCTTGTACACGAGGGTGAGGCGCGCCGCAGGGGCGGCCCGCCGGACCACGCTACCCACCGTGAGATCGGAAGGCCGATCGGCGGGGCGCGGCCGGGACGTGCGCGCCCGCGTCAGGTGCGCTCCGTCGCCCCGAGGCGTCAGCGATCGTACAGCCCCCAGATCCTACGATCCTCGCGTAGTTGAAAGTCTGGTACGCGCGTTGCTGAAGCTCCCCGTGCGGCAAGCGGCAACGTTCACCCCTCATCTCCGCCGCCTTGCTCTTTCACCGTGACCTCCGGATCGCGCGACACCATGGTCGCGCCCGCCGGCGGTCGACACCCCGCTCACCGCGGAGAGGAGCACCACCATGCGCACCATCACCAAGACCATCTTCAGTTCTGTCTGCGTCGTCGCCCTCGCAACGCCCGCGTTCGCCGAGGACACCCCGTCGAGCACCGCGCCGCCCACGGCGGACGAGAACCTGCCCACGCCGGAGTCCGATGCCGATCCGGCGCCGCCGGTCGCGTCGCCCGGTGTCAGCCTGCCCGGCGGCGTCATCCAGCAGGCCGGCGTGGGTGGCACCACCGGCTACGGCCGCGCGGGCGTGCTCGAGCTCGGTGGTTCGGCCGGCCTCATGATGGCGACCGGGTTTCGCAACGTGAACTTCGCGCCGATGATCGGCTGGTTCGTGGCCGACAACGTCGAGCTCTCCGCCATCCTCGGCGTCTCCAACATCAAGGCCGGCGCCGAGTCGGCGACGGTGTTCTCGGCGCTCGTCGAACCGTCGTATCACGTCCCCTTCAACCGCTCGACGTTCGGCTTCCTCGGCTTGGGCCTGGGCGCCGCCTACGTCAGCGAGCTCGGTGGCGGGCTCGCGGTCGCGCCCCGCATCGGCGCGAAGTTCCTCGTCGGCCGCTCGGGCGTGCTGACGCCGTCGCTGTCGTACGAGTACACGACGCACAACGTGGATGCGGTCGGCGAGAACATGGAGCGCGACGTGACGCTCGTCGCCGTGTCGAGCTCGCTGCGCATCAACGTCGGCTACACGGCGATGTGGTGAGCCACCGCTTCGCCCCTGCACGGCTGTCGAGCTGGATCGCGTTCTCCTCCTGATCTGATCGGTCCAGCTCGTGTGACTCGCGTGCGGTGACGTCTCCGGACGTCGCCGTTCGCAGTTTCGGCAGCCGCGCCGCTGTCGCAGCCGTCGAGCTCGGTTCGCTGAAGCTCAGGTACGCGCGTTGCTGATCCCTCTCGAACGTCATGCGAACCCTCAGCAAGCCTATCCTCAGCTCCGTCTGCCTCCTCGCCCTTCACGACGCCCGCCTTCGCGCAGGGCGCTGATGACGACACCCGCCGGACGGCCCCGCCGACACCCGGCGATCAGCTGCCGGAGCCGACGTCGGACAACGACCCGGCTCCGCCCGTTCCCGCGGCCCGCCCCACGTTGCCGCCGATCAACGTCATCCAGCAGGCTGGGGTCGGCGGTGACGTCGGCTACGGGCGCGCCGGCGTCCTCGAGCTCGGTGGAGCCGCGGGTCTGATCGTCGCGTCGGGCTTCCGCAACCGTCGTATCACGTACGGGCAATCGCTCGACGTTCGGCTTCCTCGGCGTCGGCCTCGGTGGCGCGTACGTGAGCGAGCTCGGTGGGCGCTGTCCTACGTGTACACGACGCATAGTGTCGACACCGTGGGGAGCGACGGCATGACGGACGTCAGCCTCGTGGCGGTGTCGAGCGCGCTGCGCGTCAACGTCGGCTACACCGCGATGTGGTGACCGGGGCAGTGACGGAACGGAGCTAGAAGCCCCACTCGACCCCGAGCGTCAGTCCGTGCTGACCGCGGCGCTCGCCGTGCTCGAACAGCACGGCGCCGTCGTACCGCAGCACCGCCGCCGCCCGGGGCGCTGGTGGCACGTGGTAGCGCAGGCTCAGCGATCCGCCGGGGCCGATCCCAGCTCCGACGTGCACGCCCGCACCCGCGCCGAGCTCGAGCCAGCGCGAGAGCCCGAGGCGCGACAGCGACAGCAGCACGCGCCCCTGGAGGTCGCCGTCGGCCAGCCACAGGGCTCCATCGATCCCGGCGAGCGTACGTCCGCCGAGCTCGAGGCGTGCGCCGAGCGCCAGCAAGCCACCCGATGTGCCGTCGGCGCGCACGACGCCGCCGCCGAGCGACGCCGACAACCGGGTCTGCCGTCCGAGCAGGCCCGCGCGCATCGCGATGGCCTCCGTCAGGACCTCGCCGTCGGAGGTGGCTGTCCCGGTCGCCGCGACGTCGCGCGCCGGCGCGGGACGCGGGAGATCGACATCGCTCGCCTCGTCCTCGTCGGGCTCGGCGCGATCAGCCGCGGTCGGCGGCCGCACCTGCCGCGGCACCGCATCGGAGGTCCGCGGGCGGTGCTCGTTCGCGAGGGGTTCGCGCACCTCGCGGTTGACGTCGCCCTTCGCCGCGGCGACCCCGAGCGACGTCTCCTGCTTCACCGCCTGCCACTTCATGCCCGCGGGCACCGAGACCGGCACCGCGATGCTGCGCTTGGTGCCGCCCTTGATCACCACCTCCTCGCCGATCGCCACCATCGACGTGTACGGCGAGACCAGCCCGAACTCGAGCGCGAGGGCGGTGACGGCCGCCGCGTTCGGTGCGCCGGCGAGCAGCTCGTCGAGCCGGCTCCGCGCCCACCGGCGAGCCAGCGGGCCGGCGGTGCTCGTGGCCCCCGCGATCGGTGCGGACGTCGCGAGCGTCTCGATCGCGAACAGCTCGCCACCCGCACGGGCATTCGCGCGCGCCGCACGCCGCACGCGCGCGAGCACGAGAACGGCCTGCCCGGCAC
>JALZOI010000098.1 GCA_030857245.1 Myxococcota bacterium | reverse complement strand
GCGCTCGGTCGCCGGCGAGCCGCTCGCGACCCGCGCGACCGGCGAGCGCGTGGTGCTGCCGATCGTCCGCGGCCCGGGCGCCATCGAGTACCGGATCGCCGATGTCTTCGACGCCACCGGCACGCACGGCCGGTGGGAGCTCTTCGTCGCGCCGGACGGCACGCCGCTGCAGTCGGCGAGCCGCCACCATCGCGCGACCGGCACGCTGCGCTACGACGTCGGCGATCGCTACGCGAGCGGCTCGCGCAGCCCGATGAACGTCTCGCGCGCGCACGTCAGCGTCGATGCCACGCCGACCGTGACCTCGGCGACCGGCGGCTTCGCGTGGCCGACCGCCGCGCCCGCCACCGTGGTGCCGAGCGTCGTCGGCGCGCTCGTCCGCGTGGTCAACGCGGGTGGTGCGCTCGCGACGGCGTCGCTGATCGTCCAGCCCGGCCAGCCCGTCGTGTGGAGCGGGGCGACCGACGAGCAGGTCGATGCGCAGCTGTCGGCCTACGTCTACGGCACGATCGCGAAGGCGGCCGGCGAGCGCATCCATCCAGCGCTCGGCTGGCTCGACCAGCAGCTCGAGATCCACGTCAACGAGGACGACGTGTGCAACGCGTACTCGACGGGCGACGCGATCCACTTCTTCCGCGGGGGCGCCGAGTGCGAGAACACCGCGCGGCTCGCGGACGTCGTGCACCACGAGTTCGGCCACTCGTTCCATCAGCAGTCGATCATCCAGGGTGCCGGCATGATGGATCCCTCGATCACCGAGGGCCTCGCCGACTTCTTCGCCGCCAACATCACCGAGGATCCCGCGGTCGGCCGCGGCTTCTTCTACGACGACAGCCCGGTGCGCGACCTCGATCCCGTCGGGTCGGAGCGGAGCTATCCGCGCGACCTCAGCCCGACGTCGCACATCACCGGCCTCATCATCGGTGGCGCCCTGTGGGATCTCCGCAAGCAGCTCGTCGCCCAGCTCGGCCCGGTCGCCGGCGTCGCGGCGACGGAGCGCGTGTTCCTCGGCGTCGTGCAGCGCGCCGCGGATCTGACGGTGACCTACGTCGCCGCGCTCACCGCCGACGACGATGACGGTGATCTCGGCAATGGCACGCCGAACGGCTGCGCGATCGAGCAGGCGTTCGGCCGTCACGGCCTCGCCGGCGAGACCTTCCGGACGACCGAGGTCGGGGCACCCCGCGTCGACGGCCTCACGGTCTCGGTCCCGGTCGCGACGCCGAGTGGCACCGACTGCCCGCCGCCGCGCGTGACGGCGATGACGCTGCACTGGCAGCTCCCCGACGGCGACCCCGTCGAGCTCCCGATGACCGCGCAGGGCGCGACGTGGAGCGCCACGGTCCCGCCGCAGCCCGCCGGCACGGTGGTGCACTACCGGATCACCACCGTCCTCGACAACCGCGAGACCATCGGCTACCCCGACAATCCCGCGGACCCGCTCTATCAGCTGTTCGTCGGGCCGGCGGCGGAGATCTGGTGCGAGCGCCTCGATGCGAACCCGATGTGGGAGCAGACCGGCGCGACCGAGTGGGACTACGGCATCGCGAAGCCGGTCAACGCCGCCGCCGGTGATCCGCCGACGCCGTACGCCGGTCCCGGCATGCTCGGCACCGACCTGCTCGGCGATGGCCGCTACCGCCCCGACATCATGACGACGATCATGACGCCGCCGATCGACACGTCGGCGTACGGCGAGGTGCACCTGCAGTTCCGGCGCTGGCTCACGATCGAGGATGCCGCGCTCGACGTCGCCACGATCCGCGTCACCGACGGAGGCAGCAGCACGCAGCTGTGGTCGAACGCGACCGCCACCGCGCGCACCCTGGATCACATCGATCGGGAATGGCGGTTCGTCGACCTCGAGCTCCCCGCGAACCCGACCGGCCCGGTCTCGATCAGCTGGACGCTGGCGACCGATCCGACGCGCGAGCTGGGCGGCTGGAACCTCGACGAGATCTGCCTCGTCGGGCTCGCCAAGCGCGCGATCTGCGGCGACGCCATCGTCGATGACGGCGAGGACTGCGATGACGGCAACCTCGATGGCGGCGATGCGTGCTCGCCGAGCTGCCTCGACGCGTCGGGGGGCGGCTGTTGCGACACCGGCACCGGCCCGAGCCCCGCGGGCCCGCTCCTCCTCGGCCTCGGCCTGCTCGCGCTGACCCGCCGGCGCCGCCGCGACCGCTCAGAGAGCGGGAGAGATTGGCCGCCAAGAGCGCCAAGCCCGCCAAGAAAGGGGTGAAGGAGGGCGGTCCGTTCGATCTTCTCTACGAATCCTTGGCGTCACTTGGCGGCCTTGGCGGCCAATCTCCCCGGCTCAGGCCCGCGTCCGCTGATCAGTTCGTGAGCTTCTGCAGCCGCGCCCGCAGCGTGCGATCGAGCAGGCGCCCGTCCTTGTCGGTCTCCGAGCGGATCCCGTAGTAGGTGCTCGGACCGCGCGGGTCGCCATCGATCGTGAGCTTGAGATCGAACGGCGCCGGGCCCGTGACCTGCTCGATCCGGAAGGCGCTGGTGACGGTCTCCTTGGTCTCGGGGAGCACGAAGCGGATCTGGCCGTCGGTCGCCTCGAACATGAACAGCTCGAAGGTGCCCTTGAACAGCGTGCGATCCTGGAACACGCCGCCGCCCATGCTCGGCACGAAGCGGTAGACGTGCAGTCGATCGCGATCGGTCTCCGGCATCTTGTCGAGCCAGTTACGATCGAGCAGCAGCGTCCGGGCTTCCTCCGCGGGCAGCACCTTGGACGACGGTGACGATGACGACGAGCAGGCCGCGAGGGCCACGAACACCAGGGAGAGCAGGTGGGAGCGCATGCCCTGCACCCTAGCTCACGCGGCGAGGATGCGTAGCGCGCCGGCGGCGCCCCGTGCGAGCTCGCGGCCGCGCGCGGCCGGCGTGCCCCCGACGGCGCACACGAGCAGCTCGGTGCCCTCGATCTCGACCTTCATCATCTGCACGTCCCAGCGCTGCCCGTCGCCGAGCAGCGTGCCGTCGAACTCCTTGATCCGCGGGCCGACCAGCACCATCCGGGCCGCCACCTCGTCGCACGCGTACGTGTCCCCCGACGAGGCGAGCGGCAGGCCATCCCCGTCGGCGACCACCATGGCCTCCATCCGTCCGTCCTCGCAGCAGGCGGCGAGCTGGTACCGGAGCGCTTGCGTGGCGGTGGTGGCGCGGCGGCGCCGACGTTCGAGGGTGCTCATGATCGGTATGGTCGGGCGCCGCAGCCGGCCGGGGCAAGATTTTGCGATCCGGCTCCGCGGTCGAGGCCCGGCAGCACCGCAGGCGAGCGCAGGCGGCGCATCTGCCCTAAGCTGCGCGCGTGCTTGCCCGTCTCGCGGTTCTCGGTGTGATCCTCGCGGTCGCCGCTCCCGCCTGTCATCCCCGGAGACCCATGACTCAGCCCTGGCCCGCTCTCGACGACAAGCTCCTCGCCGACTCCGCGGCCACCATGAACTTCCGGCTCGGCGTGCCGAGCGCGCTCGCCGTGGCCCGCGACGGCGCGGTGCTGTTCCGCCGCACCCCACCGCGCGAGTTCGCGTCCGACCTCTTCGAGCTCGGCGCCGACGGCACGGTCAAGACGCTCGCGAGCGTGGCCGAGCTGCTCGGCGCGGGCGAGGAGCAGCTCTCGGATGCCGAGAAGGCGCGGCGCGAGCGATCGCGGACCGCCACCCGCGGCGTCGTCGACGTCGGCATCTCCGAGGATGGCGCGACCGTGTTCGTGCCGCTCGGCGGCGTGTTCCACCTGATCGATCGCGCGTCGGGCCAGCGCACCGTCCTCGATCCCAAGGGTCCGGCCTACGATCCGCACCTCGCCCCCGATGGCAGCGCGATCGCCTTCGTGCGCGACGGTGATCTGTGGCTGATCGCGCGAGGCAGCGAGCCGCGCCAGCTCACGAAGCATCCCGAGCACGTCGAGTACGGCGTCGCCGAGTTCGCGGCGATGGAGGAGCTCGGCCGCCGCCGCGGCTACTGGTGGTCGCCCGATAGCAAGGCGATCGCGTTCCAGCGCACCGATGCCCGCACGGTCGACACGCTCTACGTCGCCGACGCGCGCCACCCGGAGAAGGCGCCGGTGCCGTTCAAGTATCCGCGCGCCGGCACCCCGAACGCGATCGTCGATCTCGGGGTGATCCCGATCGCGGGCGGCACCCCCCGCTGGCTGACGTGGGACCTCGCGAAGCACGGCTACCTCGCGTCGGTGGACTGGCCGAAGCAGGGGCCGCTCACCGCGGTCGTCCTCGATCGCGACCAGACCGAGGTCGTCGTGCACGCGTTCGACGCGCGCACCGGCGAGGCCCGCACGCTGCTCACCGAGCAGGACGCCGCGTGGATCAACGTCGACGTCGGCACGCCGAAGTGGCTCGAGGATGGCTCGGGCTTCCTGTGGATGACCGAGGCCCGCGGCGCCTGGACGCTCGAGCTGCGCGGTCCGGACGGCACGGTCACCCGCGTGCTCACCCAGCCCGAGCTCGGGCTGCGCCGGCTGGTCGGCGTCGACGAGGGCGGCGCGATCGTCCTCGCCTCCGCCGATCCGACGCACCAGGATCTCTACCGCGTCCCGCTCGACGGCTCGACGGCCGTGCGGCTCACGGCGGGTGACGGCGTGGTCCAGCAGGCGCGCGGCAAGGTCCTCGTCGCGCACGGCACGATCGTGTTCGAGACCGCGCTCGATCGCGGGGGTCGCGAGGTCGTCGTGCTCGGCCCGCAGGGGCGCCGCGCGCTGCCGAGCGTCGCCGAGCGGCCGGGCCTGACCCCGACGACCGTGCTCGAGACCGTCACCCTCGGCGGCCGCACGCACCACGTCGCCATCACTCGCCCGCGCAGCTTCGATCGGAACCGGCGCTATCCGGTGCTGCTCAAGGTCTATGCCGGGCCGCATGCGGTCTACGTCGAGGCCGCGCGCGACACCTACGTCATGGATCAGTGGTACGCGGACGCCGGCTTCATCGTCGTGCGCAGCGACAACCGCGGCACGCCGAACCGCGGCCGCGCCTGGGAGCGCGCGATCCTGCGCGACCTCATCACGGTGCCGCTCGAGGATCAGATCGGGGCGCTGCAGGCGATCGGCGCGCGCCACCGCGAGCTCGATCTGACCCGCGTGGGCGTCACCGGCTGGTCGTTCGGCGGCTACTTCGCCGCGATGGCCGTGCTGCTCCGCCCCGACGTCTTCAAGGCCGCGGTCGCCGGCGCGCCGGTCACCGACTGGGCGCTCTACGACACCGCGTACACCGAGCGCTACATGAAGACGCCGCAGGCCAACCCCGAGGGGTACCGGGCGACGAGCGCGCTCACCCACGCGGCGAAGCTGACGCGCCCGCTGCTGATGATCCACGGGATCACCGACGACAACGTCCACTTCGCACACACCCTCGCCCTCGTCGAGGAGCTCTACGTCGCGGGCAAGCGCGCCGAGGTGATCACGCTCTCGGCGACGCACATGGTCCCCGATCCGAAGCTCAACCTCGCGCGCGAGCAGGTCCAGATCGACTTCTTCCGCGACCACCTCGGCCCGCCGTGATCCTCCACCGCGATGCGCGCTGCGTGGCGGTCGACAAGCCGTCCGGGGTCGCCACCCATCGCGGCTGGGCCGACGACGATGACGCGCTGCTGCAGCAGGTCCGCGACGCCGTCAACGCGTACGTCTATCCGATCCACCGGCTCGACCGTGGCGCCTCCGGCGTCGTGCTGTTCGCGCTCGACCAGGAGGCCGCTCGCGCGTTCTCCGACGCGTGGGCCACCGCCGACAAGCGCTACGTCGCGATCACGCGCGGCCACCCGCCCGAGCACCAGCTCATCGACCACGCGATCCCGAAGGCGCCCGGCGAGGACCGCGTCCCGGCCGTCACCGAGATCTGGCGGCGCGAGACCTTCGGTCGCTACGCGCTCGTCGAGGCTCGCCCGCACACCGGCCGGCTGCACCAGATCCGCCGCCACCTGAAGCACATCGCCTGTCCGCTGATCGGCGACGTGCGCTACGGCAAGGGCGAGCACAACCGGATCTTTCGCACCGAGCACCACCTGCACCGCCTGGCGCTGCACTGCACCTCGCTCAGCGTCGCGCATCCCGATGGCACGCGCCTCGCCGTGAGCTGCGAGGTGCCGGCGGAGCTCACCGCCGCGCTCGCGAGTTGCCGCGCGGCGTACGCGGCCCCCGCGACAGTCGCGGGCTGAGCGGCTACCCGGCGGGCCGCCCGAACCGCGCGACCACCCACGCGCGCGCGACCTGATAGTCCGCGAGCGAGCCCGTGATCGAGCTGACGAAGGCGCGCCCGAACACGGCGACCCGGATGTCGTGGTCGCGCAGATCGAAGTCGCGCGGCAGCGGGAACGGCTTGAACACCAGCTTGCTGCCCGCGATCACCGGCGCGGGCAGCGACGTGGCCTTCGGGAGCTTGCGCTGCTTGGAGCGCGCCGAGATGTGGTGCGTGAAGATCGCCTGCTCGCGATCGAAGTGACGCAGCGTCGCGGCGGCGAGCGCCTGGAACCGCGCCGGCTCGTCGGGCAGCTCGAAGCCATCGGTGATCGCCCGACACAGCGCCGCCGACTCGGCGTCCCACAGCACGGCCGCCGTGCCGTCGATCAGCGCCTCCGCGAGCGCGGGCTCGCCATCGCGGCGGAGCTGCTCGGCACGCAGGGCGCGCAGCACCGTCGGCACCGAGTCCGCGAAGATCCCGCGGTTCGTGCGGCGGAGGATGTCCTCGGAGGCATCGCCGAGCTGCTCGATGAACGCGTACCCCAGGCGGCTCGCGATCCGCCCGGCGAGCCCGTAGACGCGCGCGCGGTTCATCCCCGTCATCACCTGCACGATCCCGAGGATCGCGACGATCGGCCACGGATAGCGAAACTCGCAGCGCCGTGCGAGCTCGAGATAGCCGGCGACGCGGCCATGCAGGCTGCGATTGTACTTGCGCAGCCACGCGTGCGCCTCGGTCGCGAGCGTGCGCTCCTCGGCGAGCAACCGCGAGCGCAGGGCGCTCGGCACCGCGGCCACCTGTGCGGTGATCGCCGCGTGGAGCTCGTCGAGCGTGACGAGCTGGAGGTCCTCGCCCATCAACCGGAAGCTCGGCGCGTGTGGTTCGCCGAGGCGCGTACGAAGGGCGTCGATGAGCATCCGGCGTGTATACGACGGCGGCCCGAAGAATCGTGAGAGCGGCGGCGCGACACTGCTGTGATCGGCGAGCGGCGGCGGCGGCCTCCACGGGCGGTGGGAGTCGAGGAATGACGCTTGCACTCGACGAGATCGCACGCAACTCAACACCAGGAGAGATCGCATGGCTGAGATCTATGGCGACAACGCCCGTGTGCCCGGCACGAGCTCCGCGGCGGCTTCGAAGTGGCCGATGATCCTGATCGCCCTCGCGGTGATCGCGGCCATCATCATCGCGGTCATCTACATGCGTGGATGATCCATGTCCATCCGACGACAACCCACCGTCGTCGATCAAGACGGTGTCCGCGCCCGCATCCGCGAGTTCGTCGTGGATGATGCCGGCACGGCGGCGGTGCTCGTGATGCTCGCCAACGGCGCCCACGTCACGTTACCGGCGGAGCTGCTGAGACCGCACTCGGATGGTGGCTACGCGATCCCCGTGCGCTGGCGTCACTTCGCCCTCGCGACCGGCGAGGTGGTCGAGGTCCCGGTGATCGCCGAGGAGGTGACCGTCGAGGTCCAGCGCAAGCTCCGCGACCAGGTGCAGATCCGCAGGCGCGTGGTGACCGAACAGAAGGTCGTGGAGACCTCGCTGCTCGAGGAGCACCTCGACGTCGAACGCGTTCCCGTGAACGCGTGGGTGGACACCATGCCGGAGCCACGGCGCGAGGGCGACACGCTCATCGTGCCCTGCGTCGAGGAGGTGGAGGTGGTGGTGAAGCGCCTGTGCGTACGCGAGGAGCTGCGGATCCACTTGACGCGTACGCGTCGCAGCGAACAGCAGACCGTCACGCTGCGCCGTCACGAGCTCGACATCAATCGTTCCAATCCCATCAAGAAGCACAAAGGAGACTCATCATGAAGACTGTCATCGCCGCGTTCGCCGACCGCACGGTCGCCGACACCGCTGCGTCCCGGTTGCGCATGCTCGGCATGCTCCGTGGTCGCCACATCCCCGACGAGCGTGCCCACCAGTATGCCGAGGTCGTGCGGCGCGGCGCGGCGCTCATCGTCGTCGAGGCTGACGATGACGAGGCGGCCCAGATCGCCGCCGAGCTCGATGATCTCGGCTCGATCGATCTCGAGGCGGCGTCGACGCGGTGGCAGGCGTCGGGCTGGCAGGGCTACGACGAGCGCGGTGGCATGCTCGACGACGATCAGCGCCAGCTCGAGCGCCAGCACCTCGATCGCGAGAGCATCGCCGTCGTCCAGGAGGACGTGCAGATCGGCAAGCGGCAGGTCCAGCGTGAGGGCGTTCGCGTCCGCACGTTCATCACCGAGCGGCCCGTGCACGAGCAGGTCGAGCTCCGCGAGGAGCACATCAACGTGACGCGCGAGCGGGTCGACGAGCCGGTGCCCGTCGAGGGCGTCGACGCGACCTTCTCCGAGGACGAGTTCGTCGTCACCGCCTCGGGCGAGGAGGCCGTGGTGGGCAAGCAGGCCCGCGTGGTCGAGCGGGTGCGGGTCGAGAAGGAGCAGGACACGCGCACCGAGACGATCGAGGAGACCGAGCGTCGGCGCGACGTCGAGGTCGAGCCGATCGAGCCGCACGTGCGCGGGCCGGGCCGCTGAGAAGAGAAGAGAGGAGTCGCCAAGGTCGGCGGCCGCGGGCTCAGGCCACCAGCGTGTCCGCGAGCTCGCGGACGCTCGTGTCGAGCACGGCCCAGATGATCGCGGCGGTCACCGTGGCCACCGCGTCCTGCTCGGCCACCGTCAGCACGATCGGGAGCTCTTCGATCTGGTCGCGGATCGACCGCACCATGGCGCGATCGCAGCGGCCGCCGCGGACCGCCGCCAGGCCGCTCGACAGCGCTTTGTGATCGAGCCGCAGATCGCCGAGGCGGGTCTGGCCGCCCAGCACGCGGCACGCGAGCTCGAGGCCCGCCGCGAACGCGTCCCCGTCGGGGGCTGCCAGCTCCCGCTCGAGCAGGCGGATCACCGCGGGCTGCCGGATGGCCAGCCAGCTCACGTCGTGCTCGGCGAGTTCCTGCGTGCGGTAGAACATGGTTCGACCCTAGGCAGCCCTGGATCGCGTGCGCCAGTTTTCGGCTATGGTCCGACGATGACGCGCGCTGCCTATCTCGTCGACGGAATTCGCTCGCCGTTCGGCCGCTACGCCGGGGGGCTGGGAGGCGTTCGCGCCGACGACCTCGCGGCGCAGGTGATCGCCGCGCTCGTCGCGAAGACCGGGGTGCCGGCGGACCGCCTCGACGAGGTGATCCTCGGCTGCGCCAACCAGGCCGGCGAGGACAACCGCAACGTCGCGCGCATGGCCGGGCTGCTCGCCGGGCTCCCCGTCTCGGTCCCCGGCATCACGGTCAACCGGCTGTGCGGCTCGGGCATGCAGGCCGTGGCCGATGCCGCGCGCCTGATCGCGACCGGCGAGGCCGATCTCGTGATCGCGGGCGGCGTCGAGCACATGTCGCGCGCGCCGCTCGTGATGGCGAAGGCGCTCGAGGCGTTCCAGCGCGGTCCGCAGACGATCCACGACACGACGCTCGGCTGGCGCTTCGTCAATCCGAAGATGGACGAGCTGCACGGCACGCTCGCGATGGGCGAGACCGCCGAGCGGGTTGCCGAGCGCTGCAACGTCTCGCGCGAGGCGCAGGATCGGTTCGCGCTGACCTCGCAGCAGCGGGCGGGCAAGGCCCTCGCGGCCGGGCGGATCGCGCAGGAGCTGACGCCGATCGTGGTCGGCACCGACAAGAAGACGGGGGTCGAGCAGCGCGTCACCGAGGACGAGCACCCCCGGCCGGCGACGACCGCCGAGCAGCTCGCGAAGCTGCGCCCGGCGTTCGCCAAAGGTCCGACCGCCTCGGTGACCGCCGGCAACTCGTCGGGCCTCAACGACGGCGCGACCGCCTTGCTGCTCGCGAGCGAGCAGGCCATCAAGGAGCTCGGGCTGACGCCGCGGGCGCGCTACGTGACCTGCGCCGCCGCGGGAGTCGAGCCGAGCTACATGGGGCTCGGTCCGATCCCGGCCTCGAAGAAGGCGCTGAGCCGCGCCAACCTGACCGCCCAACGTATCGATCTGGCTGAGGTAAACGAGGCATTCGCCGCCCAGGCGATCCCCTGTATCGATCAGATCGGCCTCGATCCCGACCGCGTCAACGTGAACGGCGGTGCGATCGCGTGGGGTCACCCGCTCGGAGCGTCCGGTGCGAGACTGCTACTCTCCCTGATGATCGAGCTCGAGACGACCTCGACCCGGCTCGGCCTTGCGACGATGTGTATCGGCGTCGGTCAGGGAATCGCGACCATCCTCGAACGCGCCTGACGTACCCTTTCCGGGCTCCTGACGCGACGCAATCCATGAGACAACAGGCTGTAATGAGCGGGGCGGCGGGGTAAAGGCGCGATGACGGACCACCTGCAGGATCAGGTCACGAAGTCGCTCAAGCTGGTCGGGCGTGTCCTGGGGGACAAGTTCCGGCTGACGGCCTGCATCGGCATCGGTGGCAGTGGCGCGGTCTACAAGGCCGACCAGATCGCGCTCGGCCGCACCGTCGCGGTCAAGCTGCTCAACGAGGAGCTGTCGGCGGACGCCCGCATGATCCGGCGGTTCCACGACGAGGCCACGTCCGCGTCGCGCCTCAACCATCCGAACTGCGTCTCGATCATCGACTACGGCCAGGCCTCGGATGGCCTGCTGTATCTCGCGATGGAGTACGTCAAGGGCCCGACTCTGACGCAGCTCCTCGTCAACGAGAACCCGCTGCCCGTCGATCGCGTGATCGACATCATCATGCAGTCGCTCGCGGGGATCGAGGAAGCGCACCTCGCGGGCGTCGTGCACGCCGATCTCAAGGCCGACAACATCATCCTCGACCAGCGGCGCGCCGGGCTCGACGTCGTCAAGATCGTGGACTTCGGGATCGCACGCCTCGTCACCGGCGTTCGCGATCCCGAGGATCGCTCGATCTCGGGCACGCCCGAGTACATGGCGCCCGAGGTGATCAGCGGCGCGGTGCCGTCGTTCGCGTCCGACATCTACGCGGTCGGCATCATCATGTACGAGCTGCTCGCGTACAAGACGCCGTTCTTCGCGGGCTCGACGACGGAGATCCTCGCGAACCACCTGAAGGCGATGATCCCCTCGCTGACCTCGCGGCGCGAGCAGGTCCCGAAGGAGCTCGACGCGATCGTCGCGAAGGCGCTCGCGAAGCACCCGAGCGAGCGGTTCGCCTCCGCGGCCGACATGCGGCAGGCGCTGTCGCTGCTCGCGATGCGGAGCCCGCGCACGATGACGAGGTCGGACAAGTGCCTCGCGTGCGGGTCGGCGAGCTCGGCGTCGTTCAAGTTCTGCCCGGAGTGCGGTACGCCGCGCGCGCGGATCACGGCGCCGATCGAGGTGCCGGCGATGCCCCCGCCGGATGTGCTGCCGCTCCGCTTCATCGGCCGCGAGGCGGAGCTGGCGAAGCTCCTCGTGCACATGCGGTCGATGGCACCGGGCGGCTCGCGCTCCGCGTCCAGCAGCGCGCCGCCCGACGGCGCACGCAACATCGGCCTGCTGGTCACCGGCCTCGAGGGCGCGGGCCGCAGCGCGCTCGTGCGCCACGCGTACGACCAGGTCGGCCAGGAGACGCGCGTCATCTACCAGATCGGTCCCGACCCCAGCGGGCTCGCCGCGCCGTTCTATCCGATCCGGTCGCTGCTCGCCGCCGTGCTCCAGCTGCCGCCGGTGTCGAGCGAGATCGAGCTGCGCGACGCCGTGCTCTCGATCGGGCTCAACGAGCGCGACATCCCCGGGATCGCGCAGCTGTTCGGTCATCCGACGACGCTGCTCGAGCTCGAGCCGCCGGTCCGCCGCCGCGAGATGGTGTGGTCGACGCTGCGCGCTCTCGAGCGGGCCGCGATGATGGGCGCCGTCACGGTGGTCTGCGAGGACATCGATCGCTTCGATCACCCGAGCCTCGAGATCCTGCGCCGCGCCACCGAGATCACCGAGCTCTCGCTTCCGCCGATCGTCATGACCACGACCACCGCGTTCTCCGCGCAGTGGCCGGCGGCCGTGCCGCGCCTCGAGGTCGGCGCGCTCGAGGCCTCCGATCTGCAGCGCATCGTCGACTCGCTCGAGCAGGCGGGGCTGCGCGGGCTGCCGCCGGTCCAGACGCTGTTCCAGACGACGCGCGCCTACCCCGGACACATCGAGCACGTGGTGCGCTACCTGCTCGAGGGTGGCAAGGCCGAGGACACGACGACCTCGCTCCCCGATCTCGTGGCGGCGCGGCTGTCGCTGCAGAAGCAGTCGACCCGCGACGTGCTCCAGGCCGCGGCCGTGCTCGGGGTCGAGCCGCAACTCGATCTGCTGCGCTCGATGCTGCCGAGCGAGACCCTCGAGGCGGCGATGGCCGACGCCGAGCGCGCCGGGCTGCTCGGCCACGACCCATCGGGCGAGCTCACGTTCACGAGCCGGCTCGTCCGGGACATCGTCTACGACGCCACGCCGGCCGACGTGCGGCGCTCGCTGCACGCCGCCGCGGCCACCGCCGTCGAGGCGTTGTCGCCGGACATCGCGCTGCTCGGTCACCACCATGACCTCGCGGGTCATGCGAAGGAGTCGATGGTGCTGCTGCGCCGCGCCGGCGATCACGCCGCCGAACAGCTCGACGAGGTCGGCGCCGGCGAGTTCTATCACCGCGCCCTCGTCGCGGTCCGCCAGGCCGTGCAGTCAGGCGACGACGACGGCACCGCCGAGGGCCAGTTCGTCGCGCTCAGCGTGCGGCTCGCGGATGTCCTGCGGACGCGCGGCGAGAGCTCGCTCGCGCGCGGCGTGCTCGCCGAGGCGCGCGACTGGTCGGGATCCCCGATGCTGGTCGCGATGATCGACCGCGCGAGTGCGTCGATCGCGCTCTCCGAGGGCGACGCTGACGGTGCGATCGCGGCGCTCCGGCGCGGCGTCGGGCGCGCCATCTCGACGGGCGACATGAACCTGGTCTGCGAGCTCTACCTCGATCTCGCGACCGCCCTGATGCGAGCCGGCGACGCCGACACCGCGCTCCACGAGCTGGTCGAGTGCATCGACCTCGCCACGCTCGGCGAGGGCTTCACCGCGATCGACGGGCCCGAGCCGTTCTGGCGGATCCTCCGCCAGCAGGCGCAGATGGTCGACAACTCCGGCGACGCCTACAAGGCGCTGCGGCTCGCGGAGGCGGCGTTGTTCCACGCGCAGCGCGTGCGCTCGCGGCTCGGCGCGGCGCGGGTCCAGCAGCTGCTCGCGCAGCTCTGCGACAAGGCGGGGCTCGGCGGCAAAGCCGAGCGCTACCGGCTCGCCGCCATCAACGAGATGCGCAGCCTCGGCGATCGCCGCGCCACGGCCGAGCTGCTCCTCAACGACACGCCCGCCAAGTCCGCCGTGATCGTCAACCGCATGGAGGACGCCATGCAGCTGACGAAGGAGATCGGCTGGGCCGAGGGGCACGAGCGCGCGAAGCGGAAGAGCAATCCGCCGAATATCAAGTCGTAGCCCCTCAAGGTTGCGACAAGAACAACGGCGAGCGAACGGTCGCGAGCCCCTCCGGATCCTGGGGTACCTTCCGATCGTGGGAAGTATCTTGCTCGTCGAACCGGATCCCGAGACGTGTGATCGGTGGGGAACGGAGCTGGGTGCTGCCGGGCACGCGGTGCTCTCGGCGATGAAGATGCGCGACGCCCTGCCCCTGATCCGTGATGGCGGGATCGATGTCGTCGTCATCGACTGTCACGACCAGTGCACCGGCGTCGTCGAGCTGGCACGCGCGATCGAGGCGCTCCCCGATGGTCCGCCGATCGTGATGATCTCCGGCTCGCCCGCCGCCCCCGAGATCTCCGCGCGGATCGGGGCGGCCTCGTTCCTCGCCAAGCCCTGCGAGCCGGCCGAGCTCGTCGCGGCCGTTGCGCGCCTCGTCGGCGAGATCCGGCCCGTGCGCTTCGTCGACGACGACACCACCGGGCCGCTGCACAGGGACGCCCTCCACTAACGCAACTTCGGACAGCCTGCCGGACACGTCGCCGGCAGCTGCGTACGGGACGACGGAATCGGGACTTGCGCGCAGCAAGTTGCGTTCGTGGAGGCGTCCCCGAAGTTGCGTTCGTGGAGGGCGTCCCCTCAGGGCTCGACGAGCAGCATCCGCACGCCCCGTGTCGGCAGGACGATCGAGGCCTTGCCGTTGGCGACCTGGACGCGCTCGCTGCTGAACGGATCGCGCAGCTGGCGCGCGTGCTCGTCGGTGAGCAGCACCGCGGTGACCGGCTTTGCCGCGTCGCTGACCACGAAGACGACGCGCGTCACGCCGCTGGCGTCGGCGTACGCCAGCGCGCGCACGTCGTCGGGACGCTCGATCTGCCAGGCTTCGGGCAGCTCGCCGGCGAGCGCGATCAGATCATCGGCGAGCCCGCGCAGATCCTCGAGCGAGCCCTCCTTGAGCCGGCCGACACGGCGCGGCGGCGCATCGACGAGGGGCTGATCGAGCTCGTCGCGCGTCGGCGTCCCCGGGCCGATCACGACGATCGTCTTGCGGTGCTCCGCGAGCGTGGTGATTCGCCGCCACAGCCCATGGTCGACGCGCGCGCCGGTCGGCACGATCACGGCGCGGAACCCGGCGAGCTCCTCCGCGGTCGCGGCTTCGTCGACGATCGCGTACGGCACCTGCGCCAGCTCGAGCGCGGCGCTCAGCGCGGTCTGCCAGCGTCGCGCCAGGCCCGCCCCGGCATCGCTGCCGAG
>JALZOI010000628.1 GCA_030857245.1 Myxococcota bacterium | reverse complement strand
CCGCCGAGCCGGCCGGAGCTGGTTGGGCCGCGGCCCACGCGGGCACCGCGACGAGCACGACCACGAGCAACCTGCGCATCGCCTGATTCATAGCAGCCCTCATTGCAGCACTCCGATGTCGAGGCCCCGTTCGCGGAGCTCGCGGACCTCGCGCTCCGCGCGCGCACTCTGCACGCGGGCGACGACGAGCGTCAGAAACCAGCACAGGAAGGTCAGCACCGAGAGCCAGAACACCCACTTCATCTCGGGCTGCAGCGTCGCCACGTTGCCCTCGGCGCCCGCCGTCGGGTGACGATCGCTGCGGTCGACCATGAAGTAGACGAACGGCACGCCGATCGTCCCGAACACGGCGAGCCCGGCCGCGAGCCGATCCGCGCTGGCGCCGGCGAACCGCCGCACCAGGACGTAGCCGACCAGCGTGAGCCACAGCAGCAGCGACATCGTCAGCCGCTTCTCCCAGGTCCACCACACGTCCCACGCCGCCTCGCCCCAGATCGACCCGGTGACGAGCACGACCGCGCCGAACACCACGGCGACCTCGCCGGCCGCGAGCGCGATGTCGTCCCATTTCGGATTGCGCGTCTTCAGGAACGCGACCGAGCAGAACCCGCAGAGCCCCACCGCGGCGAACATCATGAACGCGTGGGCCACGTGGTAGTAGAAGATCTTCTGGTTGTAGAAGAGGTCCTTCGCGAGTGGCGTGTACGTGAACACGAACCACACCGTGAGGGCGAAGCCGATCGCCGACAGGACCGCGAGCACCGGGACCGCGTAGCTCTGCTTGGTTGCGCTGCTCATTCGATCACCAGGGACTCGAAGGTCCATATTGACACTACCAGGAACACGGCGTCGTAGATTGCGAGGAACTGGATCCAGTACCACGCCGCGTCGAGGTTGACCTTCTCGAGGAGCAGCGCCTCGGTGGCGGACGTCCCGGCGACGAACAGCGGGATCAGCAGCGGGTAGAGGATCACCGGCAGCAGCACGTCCCGCGACCGGACCTTGAGGAGGGTCGCCGCGAACACCGACCCCACGCACGAGAACCCGACAGCGCCGAGCACGAGCATCGCGACCAGCGGGAGGGGGTGCGTGAACAGCGTCGCCCCGAGGAACAGCGCGAGGAGCGGCGTGACCACCGCGGTGACCGCGAGCACCTGGACACAGATCGCGACGGCCTTGCCGAGGAACACCGCGAGCCGCGGCACCGGCGACAGCAGCAGCGCGCGCATCGTGTCGTTCTCGCGCTCGCGATCGAACGCCCGGCCAAGGCCGATCGTCCCGGCGAACGCGATGGCCACCCACAGCATGCCGGGCGCGGCGCCGCGGACGATCCGGATGTCGCGCGGGAACGCGAACGAGAACACGACGACGATGACCGCCCCGAAGAACGCCATCGTGTAGAGGATCTCGCGGCTGCGCAGCTCGATGCGCAGGTCCTTCCACGCGACCCGGCCGGCGTGCTTCAGCAGGCCGCTCACGGGCAGCTTCCGATCGGCGTCGGCTTCGTCCTCATCTCAGTTCGCGTGCTGATGATAGACGTCCTTGAGGCGCTCGTAATCGTAGGAGCCACGCTCTTCGAACACGAGCTGACCGCGCCGCAGGATCGCCACGTGATCGGTGCGGCCGGCGATCGCCTCGAGGTCGTGGGTGACGACGACGACGATGGCTCCGTCGTCGCGCAGCTTGCCGAGCTCGGCGCCGAGCGCGAGCGCGCCACCGCGATCGAGGCCGGTGAACGGCTCGTCGAGCAGCAGCAGCGATGGGCGGGTCAGCAGCGCGCGTGCGAGGGCGAGCCGCTGCAGCATGCCGCGCGAGTACGTGCGGGCGGCGCGATCCCGGGCGCGCGGCTCGAGCCCGACCCGGTCGAGCACCGCGTCGATGCTGGCGCGGCTATCGTCGATGTCGTAGAGCCCGGCGAACAGCGCCAGGTTCTCGCGCGCCGACAGCTCGCTGTAGCAGAGCGAGGCGTGCGCGAGCATGCCGATCTGGCGACGGACGTCGGCGCCGGTGACCTCGGCGGCGCCCGAGCGGTAGACGATGCGGCCATCGTTGGGCCGCACCAGCGTCGACAGGATGCCGAGCAGCGTGGTCTTGCCGGCGCCGTTGTGCCCGAGCAGCGCGCACATCGAGCGGCCCGCGAGCTCGAGGCTCACGCTCGCGAGCGCGCGCTCGTTGCCGTACCGCTTGGCGACCTTCGTGATCTCGACGCGGTCGACGGCGGGCACGGCGTTACCTCAGTCCCACAGGCGCTCGAGCTCGAGGAGGACCTGGTCGCGGCGCTTCGGATCCTTGCCCGACCGCTCGAGCTCGACGAGCTCGTTCATCAGCTCGGCGCGGCGCGCCCCCTGGTTCGGCGCGGTCGCGGGCTGCCTGTTCCGCGACGTCCCGAACAGCGCGTAGCCGAGCCCGGCGAGCATCATCGCGATCACCGTGAGCCCGACGATCCGCGGCAGCCACTTCTTCCAGGCGGGGTGCGCCGGCAGGCCGCTGATCGAGAGCACCATCGACTGGTTCGTCGGGATCATGATCTCGTCGATCACGAACCACTTGGTGCCGGAGCGGAACGTCTGGATCTCGCCGGTCACGCCGGGCGGCAGCTCCACCTCCATGCCCTCGACCTCGCGGATCTGCAGGCTCGACTGGAACGCGCCGAGCGGCAGATCGAGGTGCCAGTCGACCCGCCCATCGTCGGTGATCATCGAGAAGCCGGCCTCGAACTGCTTCGGGCCGGGCGCGAGCGGGCGCAGGATCCGGTAGCCCTCGCCCTGTGCGACCGCGACGTCGGCCTGGAACTCGTCGCCGACGACGCCGCCCTTGTGGTCGCGCGGCAGCTTGATCAGCAGGCCGTCGGGCGTGTCGCGGTACGGGATCCACGAGTTGTTGTCGATCCGCCAGAGCCCGCGGACCGCGAGGATCTCGTCCTCGACGAAGGACTGCAGCGTGAACCGGAACAGGATGCGCGGCAGCACCGAGATGGTGACGTGCGCGCCGGCGGTGTCCGCGGTCTGGAACGGCATCGTGCGGAACAGCTCGACCTGCTTGCTGAGCGGGGACTTCTGCCGGGTCTCGGCGTAGAGCACCTGGTTCGCCTGGTACGGGACCTCGAACACGGCCTGCGGCTTGCCCTCGGCCTCCCACCGCGCGATCACGTCGAGCGTGCCGCCGGTCTTCGACAGGTCGAGCTCCGACGACGCGAGCTCCTTGCCGTTGACCGTGAGCAGCACGCGCTGCGGCTTGTCGGTCGGGACGGCCATCCGCAGCGTGCCGTCGCCGAGCGTCTTGGCGGTGAGCCCCTCGGCGACGTTGGTCGCTCCGACGGGGAGCACGCGCACGACGATGTCGCGGAGCGGGGCGTCGGTGGTGCCCGGACCGCCGTGGACCTTGACGTCGAGCGTGCCCGGCGGCGTCGTCGCGGGATCGAACTGCGCGCCGCCTTCGACGTTCGAGGCATCCGGCGGTGCGACCGTGGGCTTGGCCTTCGCGATCACGGTCTTCGTGACGGCGTCGACGAGGACGATGTCCGAGAGATCCTGGGGGTAGCCGTCGAGCGTGACCTTGATCTGGCCGGGCGGCGGCGGCGAGGCCTGCGGTCCCGCGAGGTCGTCGACCGGCGGCGTGGTGGCGGTGCGCTTCTCGCCCGACAGGATCAGCTTGGCGCCGGCCTGCGTCTCGAGCTGGACCGGCACCGAGGCGAGGCGATCGACGGCGCCGGCCCGCGGCAAGCGCGCGAGCCCGAAGTAGACGGTGCCACCGCTGACGTCGAGCCCGTCGAACAGCGCGTAGCCCTGCGCGTCGACCTTGACGGTGCGAACGTCGACGCTGTCGTCGTACTTGTAGCCGACGAGGGTCACCACCTCGCCGACCGGCGGCTCGGGGTCCCCGGCCTTGCCGTTGATGATCGCGAGGTTGTTGTACGTGAGCCGTACCAGGTAGGAGCCCGGCGGGACCTCGCGGTCGGGCCGCGGCTGGCCGCTCATCTGACGGGCCTCCGGCGGACCGCCCGCCGCGGGGCCGCCCGCCGCGCCACCGGCGACCGGCGGACCACCGGTGCTCGTCGGCGGCATCCCGCCCTGGCCCGCGAACGGCTTCGTCGACAGCATCACGCGTACGCCACCCGAGGTCGGCACGCCGAACGAGTCGGAGACGGTCTCCTTGCTCTCGGCGTCGAGCACCTTGGCCTGCACGGTCGCGCCGACCGGGAGGCTCGGGAACATCGCGCGGCCGGCGGAGTCGGAACGCGCCACGCGCGGCTCACCGTTGACGAGGAGCGTGACGTCGGCGCCGATCACCGAGCCGTCGGCGCCGGCGATCACGCGGACGGAGACGGTGCCGGTCGGCAGCGTGCTATCTGGCAGCGGCTTGCCGATCGCGCCGGCGGGCTGGGCCGCGACGGTGGTCGGTGCGACCACGAGGGTGGAGAGCGCCGCACTCGCGAGCACGGAGAGGAGTACGAAGCGCTTCACGAGGTGGCCTCCTTCGAGCTGGCCGGCACGGGCTCGGCAACCGGGTCCGCGGCCGCGGGATCCGCCGCGGGGTCGTCAGCGTCGTCGTCGCGGTCG
>JALZOI010000097.1 GCA_030857245.1 Myxococcota bacterium | reverse complement strand
TGCCCGGGCAGGGGGCCCGCGGCGAGCCGCTGCGGGGCCGGCGCACCGGGCGCGAAGTCCTTGGCGTGCTGGCCGGCGTGGCAGCTCTCCGTGCACGAGGCGGCGGCGTGCAGCGAGCGGTCGTTCGCGTGCTTGTCGCCCTCGTGCTCGACGTGGCAGCCGGCGCAGTCGAGCGCGGCGTGCTTCGCGCGCGGATCGAACGTCGGGTGACAGGCCGCGCATTGCTCGACGGCGACCCGCATGCCGGCGGTGTGGCAGGCGCCGCAGACGGTCAAGCCCTTGCCATCGGCCTGCTGGACGAAGGCCGCGCTCGCATGCGCCGACGACAGCGGGTGGTTGACGAGGGCCTTGCCGCGCCCGAGCACGATCGCGCCGCCGCACAGCGCCACCGCCGCGAGCAGCGAGAGCACGACCGCGCCGCGCATCGCGCCGTCGCGTGCGAGATCGCTCGAGGGCCGCCACGCCGGGGCGCCGCGCCGGAGATCCTTCTTGCGCGCGGCGATCTCGTGCTCGAGCGCGCCGGCGTCCATGCGGAAGATCGTCCGGAAGCCCTCGCCGGCGGCCTGCTTGACGTCGGAGATGTTGATCGCCCGCGACAGCATCGACGCGTGCGCACCGGCGTGGGCGCGCGCGACGTCGACCGCGGCCTGGGCGAGCGCGGCATCGGCGCGCTCGACGCTGCAGACCTCGCCGCGGACCGCGATCCGGAACTGGGCATCGACGATGCGCAGCACGCCGCTCGGCGGCAGCTGCTGCTGCACGACTCGCTTGTCATCGAGGTACGTGCCGACCGCCGACGTGTCGCGGACGACGAAGCCGTCCTCCCACGCGAGCGTGCAGTGCTCCCGCGACACGGACGCTCCCTCGATGATGACGTCGCAGCTCGGTGCGCGACCGAGCACGATCTTGCGCGCCTTGACGACGCGGCCATCGAGCACGAACCGCGGCTGCGGCCCGAGGTCGAGCACCCCGCCGGGCGACAGCGTCGTGAAGATCGTGTTGCCCTTGCTCGCGATCGTGACGCCACCGATCAGCCGACACTCGACGACGTGCGAGCCGACCGCGACGAGGTCGCCGGGCTTGAGCGCCGTGCCCTGGAAGATCCGCTCGCCGTTGATGTACGTGCCGGCCTCGGAGCCGAGGTCGGTCGCGACGAACTGGTCGCCGGCCTTCGAGATCGCGCAGTGCAGCGGGCTCGCGAGCAGGTCGGAGAGCACGAAGGTGCAGTCGCCGCGAGTCCCGAGGATGATCTGGTCGTCGCCGAGCGGGATCCGGTCACCCTTGGCGCTGCCCGAGATGAACACGAGCTCGCCGACGGCATTGCCGGCCGGCGCGATCATCGTCGCGCTCGACATCCCCGACTCGACGCCGAGCTCGTCCTGCGCCTGGACGGCGAACCGCACGATGGTGCCGCCGATCACCAGCTCGTCGGCGTGGGACAGCACGCGGCTGTCGGCCGGCGCGCCGTTGAACATCACGGGGCCCCGCGCCTCCGCCCGGAAGCCGAGCGGGGTCGACGTGATCACGACGTGCTCGTCGAGGACGGCCGCATCGGGCAGCACGAGATCGCAGTCGCCGCTGCGTCCGATCCGGGTCTCGCCGTCCATCGAGATCTCGCGACCTGCGGCGGGGCCCGAGACCACGATCAGCTTGGCGGCGGTCTCCGAGATCACGATCTCGATGCCGCCGAAGTCGATGCGATCGCCGGTCGAGAGCGTGTGCACGGTCGAGCGACCGCCGATCGACGCGATCGCATCGCCGTTGAGCTTGGTCGGCCCGGTGCCCATCACCTCGAGCGAGTAGCCGCCGCGGACCGAGCGCTCGATCATCGCGTGCCGGCGCGAGACCTTCGGGTTCGTCAACAGGATGTCGTTCTGCGCGGGGTCGCGGCCCAGGCGGATCTGCGGCGCCGAGGTGACGATGTGGATGCCGGCGAGCGGGCCGGACTCGAAGGACAGACGCAGCGGCATCGGCTCGCCTACGGCACCAGGGTCAGGGCGGTGACGATGTGGAAGCCGACGAGCACGAGCAGCGCGCTCGCCGTGGCGACGTGGGCCACCAGCCAGCGCTTGAGCCGGCGGTGGAGGAGGAGCTGGGCGCGGACGTCGGTGAGGCGGCAGCGGCTCTCGAGCACGCGCTCGAGCGTGGTGCGATCGGCCTCGCTGATCTCCACGCCCTGGAGCGCGGTCGCGAGCTTCCGCTTCGCGAGCGCGATCTGACCGGCCGGATCATACGTCGCGTTCATCCGGTCGTGCAGGCTGCCGGCCGCGTCCTCGACCTTCGGCCGGAGCGCCCGCCAGATCTTCGGTGGCACGGTGGCGAGCAGCTCGGTCATCGAGCGCTCGAGCGTGCCCTCCTCGTCGAACAGGTCCTCGACGAGCCGGGCCAGGCCGTGGCGTTCGAGCCGGGTCAGCGCGGTGGGCACGGTGGCGTAGATGACCTGCCCGGTGATGCCGGTCCCGACTTCGAACGCGAACACCACGAGGAGCAGCGTGGTGAACACGCCGGTGACCTGGAACCCCGCGTGCGCGACGGCGGCGAAGAACCCGACGGCGCCGAGCACCATGTGGAACTGCGTCCACGCCTCGAGGCCACCGACCCAGGTGCTGTTACGCATCCGCTTGCGGATGCCCTGCGAGGCCGCCGCCAGCAAGCAGGTGACCGAGGCGATGCCGAGCGGCAACCCGACGGCGGAGCTGCCGCGCAGCGGCGCGCCGGTGAGCAGGCTGGCGACGACGATCGCCGCGATCGCCAGGATGCCGAACGCGAAGCTCGCCGGGATGAACCACGTCGAGCGCTGGCGGATCTGCTGCTTGGTGCCGAGCAGCCCGAGCTGCTTGGCCTGGCCGCGCGACCATTCGATCGCGTCGCGCTGCTCGGCCTCCATCACGAGGGCGAGCTCCTCGAAGTAGCGCAGCGGATCGACGCGGAGGATCGCGCCGCGCGGACACTCGTGGACGCAGTTCGAGTACTCGTAGCCGCGGCACAGGTTGCACTTGATCGCGCGCTTCGTGATCTCGGGGCTCGGCCGCTCGTTCTCCTCGAGCGGGCGCATCGTGATGTTGCCGTACGGGCACTTGCGCGCGCAGTTCTCGCAGCCGATGCAGTTGTCGTTGATGTCGACGTCGCCGTCGGCGAACCGCTGGATCGCACCGGTCGGGCAGCCGATCATGCACTCGGGATCGCGGCAGTGCCGGCAGCTCGACGGCAACATGATGTGCTCGTGCTTCGCCTGGTCGATCCGCGCGCGGCGCTTGAAGATCGGGCCGCGGCGGTCGAGGCGCGTGTGCGTGTGGCGCGCGTGGCAGGCGCGGACGCAGTTGCCGCAGCGCACGCAGCGATCGAGGTTGATGACGAGCAGCGACTCGACCTCGACGCCGGCGGACAGGAACGCCTGGGCCGCCGCCATCACCGTGCTCCCGACGTCGGCCATCGCGGCGCGCCGGTGCATGTCGTCCTTGCCGAAGTGCCGGGAGACCTCCGGCTGCTTCATCATCATCATCGAGAACTGGCCGCGCGGCAGGTAGATGACCTCGCACTGGCCGACCGCCTCGAGGTTGAAGTCACGGGTGCCGCCGTCGGAGACTCCGACGACGTCGTGCGTGTTGAAGTACGCGAGGATCGAGACGTTGCCGTCCTTGAGGCGCGTCGCCTTGACCACGCCATCCTTGATCAAGAGGATCGAGTCGGCCGGATCGCCCTTCTTCTGCAGCGTGTCGCCACGCTGGTAGAGCCGGAGCCTCGCGCCGCGCCCGAGCTCCGTACGCGTCGGGTCGTCGAGCAGGCTGAGGTACCGGTGCGTCCGCATGTACGTCGCGATCGCGCGCGCGTGGTAGACGCCCTCGAGGTGCTCGCGGATCGACTTGTGGCGCCGGGTCAGCAGGTCGAAGCGGTGCTTCTCGATCTCGAGCAGCGTGACCGGCGTCTCCGACGTCACCGTCGCGGTGCGCTCGCCGCGGCCGAGCAGGGCGGCCTCGCCGAAGAAGTCGCCGGGTCGGTAGAGCTGGCCGAGCCGGACGGCGACGTCGTCGGGGCCGACCGCGTGGACGTAGACCGCGCCGTTCATCAGCACGAACATCGAGTGCCCGTACTGCCGCTGCACGACGATGTCGGTGTTCGCCGGGTGGTGGCGGACGAGCACCGTGTGCGCGAACGCGGCGAGGTCCTCGGCGGGCACGCCACCGAGGAACGGCAGCTGCGCGAGGAAGGCCGTGTACGCGGCGGCCGTGACCGGCGCGTCGGGCTGCACGGGTTCGACGCTCATCGGACGGCCTCGCTCCCCTCGGCACCCCTCGGCATTTCCGCCGCAGCGTAGCAGAAACGATCCCCGCGTTCGTGTAGGGTCGCTTGGATGATGCGGGTGGCGATCTTATCGCTCGCGATCACGGTGGGGGTCGTGATCGGTTGCGGGTCCTCCAGGGACAGGACGACGCCGTCTGGGGTCGCGCGTACGGGGTCGATCGCCGTCGACACCGATCGGTTCCCACATGGTCTGCATACGGGCGATCGACCGGAGATCCGCGGCTGGCAAGGCCGCGGGCTCGGGTGCGCGGACTGCCACGAGACAGCAGCGGTCAAGGAAGGCCGCGTCGCTCGTCCGGGTACCAACGAGCATGCACCGTGCGACGACTGCCACAAGGCAGAGTTCGGCAAGCCGCCCGGCCCCCTGTGCAAGGTCTGTCACAGCGCCGTCGATCCGTTCGCGAAGGGCAGCTCGCCCCTGCAGACGTATCCCGAGCGCGGCACGACGCAGTCGCTCGCGTCGCGGTTCTCGCACCGGCTCCACCTCGACAAGGGCAAGATGGAGGACGCGACCGGCGCGCACGTCGCGTGCGGTGATTGCCACGCGCGCGATGCGCAGTCGCGCGATCCGCTCGTCCCCGGCCACCACGCGTGTGCGCGGTGCCACGAGCAGAACGCGACGGTGAAGGCGAAGCTCGCGATGGAGACGTGCGTGGGGTGTCATCCGGCACAGGGCGTCGAGCTGCCGCGCGGCCGGCGCTTCATCACGGGCGATCTCAAGTTCCAGCATGCGACGCACGAGGTCGACAAGAACGGCGCTGCCGTCGCGTGCGCGACCTGCCACGCGAACGTCGACTCGTCGTCGACTCGCGAGGACATGGTCGTGCCGCCGATGGTGCAGTGCTCGCAGTGCCACGAGGACTCGGCCCGCAGCCCCGACCGGGTGCGGATGGGCAACTGCAGCGTCTGCCACGCGGAGATCGACTCCGGGTCGCCGCCCGGCAATCACATGGTCCACGCGACCGGCGCGCGCCCCGGCGATCACACGCTCCACTTCCGCAAGCACCACGGCGAGCAGGCCGCATCGAAGGAAGCGAACTGCCGGTTCTGCCACACCGAGGTCCAGGGCGCGCGCGAGGACAGCTGCTTCCAGTGTCACCTCGTGATGAAGCCGCGCGACCACAACCTGATGTGGAAGACGGATCACGGCCGCGAGGCCCAGGCCGACGCCAAGCGGTGCACGAGCTGCCACACGCCCGAGACGTGCGTGGCGTGTCACTCGGTGCCGCCGCGCTCGCACACGCCGATCGCCGACTTCCGGCTCGGCGGGCATGCCGAGCAGGCGCGGTTCGGGCTGTCGTCGTGCCTGACGTGTCACACGTACGAGGACACGTGCAGCCAGTGTCATCGGGGGACCCGATGAGTGAGCGGGGAGGGCGGGTGCTCCTCGGAAACAGGCAGCGGGCAGCGGGCAGCCGGCAGCGGGCAATTCGGATGGTCGTTGCGGGCCTCGCCGTGGTGATGGCGACGACCACGGTGGCGGCGCAGCCGGCGGGGCCCGTGAAGGATCTGCGGGTCAAGCAGCTGCCCGTGCGGTTGAAGATGCCCCCGCGACCGAAGCCGGTGAAGGTCGCGCAGACGGCCGATCCGGCGACGGCAACGAATGCGCCGACCATCGATCCATACGCGGAGAGCTCGCTCGCGACGTTCAAGCGGTTTCCGACGACGCGCAAGGAGCTCGCGGAGCGGGTGACGTTCAAGCTGCGGGCGGGCGTCGAGCTCGAGGGCGCGGGGTCGTCGGGCGAGGCGCTGAGGGGCGGCGCGTCACTGCCGTCGGGCTACGCCGCGTCGCGGCCGTGGATCGTCGGTGATGCGATGGTCGGCGCGCGCGACCTGGTCATGCCGTCGCTCGGCGCGTACTTCCTCGCGAGCTTCCAGCTCGATGCCAGTGACTCGCTCGCGACCCGGACCGCGTTCGCGCGGCCGTACGACAGCGCCGAGGCGAACAGCATCGCGATCAAGGCGGGCTACGCCGAGTGGGGCCGCGATGACCGCCAGCCGAACCAGAAGCTCTGGCTGCGCGGCGGTCGCCAGTTCCGGCTCGATGGCGGCGCGCTGTTCGCGTACTTCGACGGTGCGACGCTCGGCTACCGCGAGCAGGCGTGGGAGGTCTCGGCGTTCGCCGGCCAGCGCGTCACGCTCTACGTCGACACGCCGCGCGGGATGCTGTTCGGGGCCACCGCATCGATCGATCTGAAGAAGTCCCGCGACCTGCCGTTCCGGCTCGCGGCCGACTATCTCGGCCTCGCCGTCGATGGCCTCGGTGTGATGGAGGAGACCGCGAGCCAGACCCGCCAGCTGCTCGCGCTGACGGGGCACTACGAGGTCTCGCGCAAGACGAAGCTCGATCTCCGGGCGCGGCTCGTCGATGCCGCCCGGGACGCCAACGAGGATGGCGCTAGCGACGGCTTCGCGCTCGGCCGTGTTGGCGCGCGGCTCCGGCGCCAGACCTCGGCGCTGATCATGATCCTCGACGTCGAGCATCGCGATGGCGGGGACCTCGCCTACGATCTGGCCGCGCCCTCGGCGGTCGACGTCGTCAGCGTCGCGCGGCAGCTCGGCGTCGGCCTCGCCGCGCCGATCAGCGCGACCACCGTCGGCGCGCAGCTCGACTGGCGCAAGCGCGACACCGAGCTGCTGCTGTTCGCACGCGCCGAGCTTCCCGACGATCCCGCCGCCGTGACGACGGTCGACCAGCGCGGCTGGTACGAGGGCGGCGTGGCGGTCGCTGGCTCGCCGCTCGGCACGCGCGCCGGTGGCATCTACACGACGGCGCAATACAAGCTGCGCGAGTACGGCGACTACTCGTCGTGCGTGACGCGGACCACCGCCGGCTGCATGGACGAGGGCGATCGCAACGATGGCGCGTTCAGCGAGTTCGGGGACTCGGCGACGTCGGGCCTCGACCGGATGCACGAGGTCGCGGTCGACGCCACGCTGCGCAGCGTCGGCAGCCGCAGCGGCGGGCGGCGCTGGCGGTTCGCGGCCGGCGCGTTCTACCGGATCTACGACTTCGGCAGCCCGTACGCCGAGGTCGTCGACGAGGGTCGCGGCGGCGGGCGCGCGGATCTGCAGTGGTGGTTCAGCAAGGACCTCCGCGCCGAGCTCGCGGCCGAGGTCGCCGAGGCGTCGCCGGTGCTCGCCCGCGAGCTCGGGGTCATGACGTCGCTGCGCGCGGCGCTGGAGGCGCGATGGTGACCGCGCGCGCGAGCCGAGCACGGCGCGTGCTCGTGATGACCATGGTGGTCGCGGTGCTCGGCAGCGTCGGCCTGGCGGGCCTCGGACCGTTCGCGGGGGAGGCCGCCGCCGCGCCGCCGATCATCGTCGCCAAGCGCAAGTTCGACCACGACCGCCACGCCAGCGCGGCGGCCAGGGGCGGGAAGGACGCCGCGTGCACCGACTGCCACCGCTACGACGCGCAGGGCGCGATGAAGAAGGGCAAGGAGCACGGTCGGTGCGCGAGCTGCCACACGCAGATCGACACGACGACGAGCTGCAACGTCCTCAAGGCGCCAGGCCCCAAGGGCATCGCGCGGGTCTGCGAGGTGTGCCACGTCGCGAAGCGGCGCGAGTGCCTGCCCGATGATCTGCCGCCGCCGCCGAAGGCCGCGTCGTTCGCGGCGCGGTTCACGCACGGCAGGCACCTCGCGCTCGGGACGTCCATCGAGAAGGACTGCGTGCAGTGTCACCGGGCGCAGGCCGCGGGAGATCCCCCGAAGGTCGCGTCGCACACGCTGTGCTCGGGATGCCACAACCCCAACGGCGCGAAGCCGGTGATGGCCGACTGCCGGTCCTGCCACGTCGTCAACTCCGGGCCGACGGCCCGGCAGACGCAGGCCGCCGATCCGTACCGGCTCGCGGGCTTCGATCACCGCGCGCATCACGCGTCGTCGCGGCAGGCGTCGTGCCTCGGCTGTCACGACCGGATGGCGGGCGCGGGCGAGGCCGCGCTGCCGCGGCCGTCGATGCTCGGCTGCCAGAACCGCTGCCACGACGGCAAGCAGGCGTTCTCCGCGGTCGGCACGACCTGCACGCAGTGCCACACCGGGCGTGGCAAGCTGGTGCCGACGCGGCCCGAGTTTGCGTTCAGCCACGCCGCGCATGCGAGCCGCAACGTCAAGATCGCGGACTGCGCGACGTGCCACACGCTCGAGCCCGACGGCCGGCTGACCGCGCCGCTGATGCGCAAGGATCATCAGCCCTGCGCGTCGAGCGGCTGTCACCAGACCGAGTTCGCGAGCCGCACGACGAAGATCTGCGCCGTCTGTCACGACGCGGTCGCGCCGTGGCAGAAGGTGGCCGCGCGCGCCCGCCCGGCGGCGAAGCCCGAGTGGTTCGAGTCGATCAACCACGCGGCGCATCTCGCGAAGACCGGCACCGCGAACGGTGCGTGCACGAGCTGTCATGGGGAGAAGCTCACCGGCGGGGCGCGGCCCGGCGGCCACGATGGCTGCGCGAGCTGTCACAACAAGGGCGTGTCGCCGGCGATGACCGAGTGCGCGGCATGCCACGCGAGCTCGCCCGCGGCCCGGCCGCCGGTCTCGCCGTGGTCGGTCGCCGCGACGTTCAAGCATGACCAGCACGCCACGGATCCGCGGACGCGCAAGACCACGGCATGCCTCGACTGCCACGCGCAAGTTCGCACGGCGACGACGCTCGCGACGATCAAGCCGCCGACGATGACCGACTGCGATAGCGCCTGTCACAACGGCACGACGGCGTTCAAGACGACGGGCTTCGGGTGCGCGCGCTGTCATGCATCGCCGAAGGCGGCGGCACCGGTGCCGACCGCGATGCTGGAGCCCGCCACGCGATGAAGCGCCTCCTCGTGGTGATCGCGCTGGGCACGCTGGCGTCCACGGCGGCGGTGCTCGCCCAGGGCTCCGGCGCGCCGGCCTCGCAAGCACCGCCCGCGCCATCGATGCCGGCGTCGCCCGCCGCCGCGGTCGTCGCGAAGCACTTCTCGCACGCCGATCACGCGACCCGCAACGTCGACGTCACGAGGTGCGAGAGCTGTCACCGCCTCGATCCCACGGGCACGATCCTCGCGCCCGCGGCCCAGGGGCACGCGCCGTGCCTCGACGCCAAGTGTCACGCGACCGACTTCCTCGCCGTCGGGATGTCGGAGAAGACCCGCAAGGCCGGGCCCGCCTTCGACAAGGCCGCGGCGTTCTGCGCCGGGTGTCACGCCCAGGTGCCGTGGCCGTGGAAGCAGGCGGCGACGCGCATCGTGCCGAGCTTCCGCGCCGCGCGCGAGTACCACGTCGAGATGAACCACTTCGACCACGCGACGCGCGCGATCGCGAAGGGCACCAGCTGCCGCGGCTGCCATGTCGTCGATGCGAAGAGCTTCGCGCTCGTCACCGGCGCGCCCGGGCACGCGCAGTGCCAGGGCTGCCACAACGCGAAGGACTTCCCCGCCTTCACCATGGCGCAGTGCGGGCTGTGCCACCAGGCGCCGTCGCGCGAGCAGTACTTCAAGCAGCAGCTCGCGGCGCGCGGCATCACGCGAGCCGCGCCCCGCCCGTCGACGAACGTGCGGTCCTGCGACAGCGAGGCGTACCTGAACCTCGCGAAGAAGCAGCCGAAGCTCCCGTGCTTCAAGCACGAGCGCCTCGAGCACCGCACCGAGACCGGCAAGCCAGGCGCCGCCGAGCTGCAGTGCGCGAAGTGTCACTACGTGGTCGCCGACAAGAGCTCGGCGCGCACCCACCAGTCGCTCGTCGACCTGCGGGTCCGCCCGATCATCGACAACGACCGCGATCGCCAGCATGCGTCGTGCGGCCGCTCCGGCTGCCACGAGCGCGAGGTCAAGACGGCGACGTGCGCCGAGTCCTTCTGCCATGCGGACATGTCCGTCTACTGATATGCGACCCATCCAATCGATCGTCTGTGTCGTGATGCTGGTGCTGGGCTCCCTCGCGGCGTGCAGCGCCCGGGAGACCAAGCGCGACGAGACCGCGTTCGGCTTCGATGGCACGTGCGTGAACTGCCACGCCGGGCTCTCGGCGGGCCACGTCCACGGCAACTTCAAGCTGCGCTGCGTCGACTGCCACGGCGGCAACGATGCGGTCGCCGTGCCAGAGAACGCGGCCACCCAGGTCGCGCTCTACCGCGACGCGGCGCTGCTCGAGCAGGCGCACGTCCAGCCCAAGGCCAAGCTCGCGCGGTTCTTCTACGCGAACGGCGTCGACGATGACAACGACGGTCGGATCGACGAGACCCCCGAGATCGTCGGCAATCAGGTCGTCGATTTCGGCGAGGTCTTCGAGCCGCAGCTCCACGGCGAGGGCGCCGGCGAGTTCTTCGATACCGAGCTGTCGCGCGATCTCAACTACACGCGCTTCCTGAACCCCGGCGATCTCCGCGTCGCGACCATCGGCTGCGGCGGCGCCAACCGCGCGGCGGGCGAGAGCGGCGGGGCGTGTCATCAGCAGTCGATCGACGTGGTGCGGCGCAGCATCATGGTCAACCAGGCCGCCGTGATCAACGGCGCGTACTACGGCAACGAGAGCTGGCGCAGCGAGGTCATCGCCGGCCGGAGCGCGACGGCGGACCCGCGGCTCGGCGGCTTCGGCTACACCCTCGACTACCAGGGCGTCGATCAGTGCATCACGCCGGCGCCCACGGGGGACCCTGCCGGCGGGCGCGCGCAGCCGTCGTTCAACAGCGCGTGCCTCGAGGCGCGCGCCACCACGCAGGATCCGTCGGTCGCGGCGAACGCGGTCGGCAACGCCGGGCTGCCGGCGTTCGAGATCGCGCAGGGCAACCTGACGCCGGCTCCGGGCAGCGTGCCGGACCAGACGATCGAGCACACCGGAGCGGGCCACAGTCGCCTGCCGACCGGCGGCAACCCGAGCACCGGCGACGAGCTCGCGCTCATGAAGCCGGTGCCCGACGGCAACCTCGCCCCGGGCATCCCCGATCCGGTCGACGTCATCCTGCGCACCTTCCGCGCGTACTACCCGCTCAACTACCCGGGCTCGACGACGAACTTCGACTTCACGTTCGGCACGTCGATCCTCCCCGAGATCAAGCGGTTCAAGACCGCCAACCCCTACGGTCGCGGTCACTCGTCAGGCTGCGCGGCGTGCCACGCGCCGTACGGCTTCGACGGCTCGCGCGCGCCGACCCGGGTCCGCCAGGACGACGGCTCGTACGTCGACGTCGTCGACCCGACGACGAAGCACCGCGAGTTCGACGCGACGCAGGACCGCGGCGTCGTCGCCGGCCGCGATCAGCTGCTCGGCCGCGCGGTCACCGCGCAGCAGCAGCTCGAGACCGGCCGCGCGCAGCAGAAGACGTACTCGCTCAACCACGCGATGACGACGAAGGTCGACACCGATACCTGCGGCCTCTGCCACGGCTTCGTGACGCGCATCAACCTCGCGTACCAGGGCATGGCCGAGGAGGAGCAGCGCGATCAGCTGGCGCGCCGCAAGGCGATCGAGTTCACGACGCCCAGCAACGCGAGCGTCGTCCGGATCGTCGACTCGTGGGTCCGCGAGGACACCGTCGCCGGCGTCGTGATCGTGCCCGAGGGTGCCGGCGTCATCGAACGCGCGAAGGCGCGCGACGCGGCGCTCGCCGCCCAGGGCTTGCTGCCGGGCGCCGGCGGCTGTGCCCAGGCGGTGTTCTCCGAGGACTGCAACAACAACGGTGAGCTCGACACCGCGCTCGTGCTCACCCGTCGGGACGAGGATGGCGACGTGATCGCCACCGCGACGATCAACGAGGACGCCAACGCCAACAACAAGCTCGATCTCATCGACCGGCTCCCCCGCGAGAAGTCGATCGACGGCCGGCAGATGCGCTACGTCTACGGCGGTCGCAACGGGTCGACGCGCCAGATGGACGTCCACTTCGAGCGCGGCATGCACTGCATCGACTGCCACTTCCTGCAGGACGTGCACGGTGACGGCCACCTCTACAGCACGAACTGGGACGCGATCGAGATCGAGTGCGAGGACTGCCACGGCACCGGCACCGCACGGGCGACGCTCGTCACCTCGGGCCCGAACGGCGGCAACGATCTGACGCGCGCGAAGAACGACGACCTCGAGCCGTTCTTCGCGCGCACCGGCGGCGGCATCCTCCAGCGCTCGCGCGTCACGCCCGGCGTGTTCTGGCGCGTACCGCAGACCGTCGACCAGCTCTCGGGGTACGCCCGCGAGGCGCACAGCGCGCAGCACGTGCCGGCGCCCGGCGAGGGCTCGACGTTCGCGGGCATGCAGGGTGCGTCGAAGCTGCAGAGTGCGAAGCTCGAGTGCGCGGCGTGTCACGGCAGCTGGGTCCACAACTGCATGGGCTGCCACGTCGATCTCAACCTCGGTGATCCGCAACGCAAGCTCGTCAATGCCGCCGGCACGATCGTGCAGAGCGCGGCCGAGAACGAGACCTGGCTGTCGAACAAGCCCAACCCGGCGCACGTCAACTTCCAGCTGCTCGGCCTGCTGCGCTCGCCGTTCATCCTCGGCGTGACGGGGACCTCGGAGCAGGGGCGGCTCGGCACGTACCGCTCGTCGATGCAGGTCCACGTCTCGGTCACCGGCGCGGATGGCCACACCGCGATCGACAACGCGACCTTCACGACGTTCCAGACCGTCGACGGCAACTCGGGCCGCACGCAGGTCGCGACCAGCGCGGTCGCGATGAACCAGACGATGCCGCACACCGTGCGCCCGAACGAGGCGCGCGGCTGCGAGACCTGCCACCCGCTCGTCGACACCGCGGATCGCGTGCGCAACGAGCACCTGCTGGCGCAGACCTACGGGCTCGGCACCGGCGCGTTCCCGTACGTCGGCGACTGGGCGATCGCGGCGGGGACGAACGGGCTCGAGCTGTTCGAGCACAAGCAGGAGAACGAGCTCGCCGCGAACATCGTCGGCCGCTCGAACCGGTTCCCCGGCATGATCATCAACCCGGCCGGGCGGGTCACGGCGAAGGTCGAGCCCGTGCTCGACGGCAGCAACGGCATGGGCGCGGGCGCGGTCGCGACCGATGTCGTGCTCGTGCGCAACTTCAACCCGACGCCGGTCGCCGGCCAGGTCGAGGCGCCGACGCTGCGGGATCTCGCGGTCGTCACCGTCGACATCGGCGGCAACGCCGGTCGGCTGCTCGTCACCGACATCAGCGGCCGCGGCCATCCCGCGAGCGTCCCGCAGTCGGTCGGCAACACCGGCCGCAACTTCACGCTGACCCTCCCGGCGGCTCCGCGCGCGGTCGCGCACCTGTCGCCCGACGTCAGCGATCCCTTCGTCTACGTCGCGGTCGGGACCGCCGGCATCACGGTCGTCGAGCTCCGCGAGGCGCCGGCGACCGCGGTCACCGCGGCGGCGATCCGCACCACGGTCGCGCTGCAGAGCGGCCGCACCGCGACCGACGTCGTGCTCGCCGGCGACATGCTCTACGTCGGCACCGCGCAGGGCACCGTCGAGGCGTACTCGCTGAGCAATCCGGCGCTGCCGACGTTCGCGAGCTCGATCAGCGTCGGCTCGCCGGTCAACGACCTGGTCGTCAATGGCTTCCTGCTCTACGCCGCCACCCCCGGCGGCATCGCCGTGTTGAGCCTCGACGATCCGGCGACGCCGCGACCGCCGCGGGGGGCGTCGGCGGTCCAGCTCGTGGGTGCCGTGCCCGCGAACGGCATCGCCGTCAGCGAAGGTCGCGTCTACATCGCCGCCGGGGCGATGGGCGTGTTCGAGCTCGACCTGCGGACCCCCGGCGACCCTGGCACGCTGCGCCACATCTCCAGCCAGCTCGCGCCGGGCCAGCCGGTCAACGTGAACGACGTCGTGCTGTCGAAGCTGCCAGGCCAGACCTGGGTGCTCGCGCTCGACGTCACCGGCGATCTGTGGGGGCTCAAGCTCGACAACAAGCAGTCGACCCGCGAGCGCTGCTTCCCGGATCCGGGCGCGAGCGACTGCATCCTCGATCTGCAGTTCATGGACCCGACGGTGATGGGCCGCGACCCCAGCTTCGATCCGGTGACGGGCACCTTCGATGCCGCCGCCGTGGATCCGAGCGCGGTCACGTTCTTCCGGCAGACCCGCACGCTGCTCACCGCCGGGCGTCGCCTCGCACGCCCCGCGTCCTGGGATCAGCTCGGCTCGCTGACGGGCCGCCGCGTCCGCGACTCGTTCATGCCGGGTGCCGGCGTGCTCTCGCTCGAGGTCATGCAGAAGATGCGCGGCGTCACGATCTGCGAGGTGCCGGGCACCACGTCGACGAACCCGAGCGGGCTCGGCGCGCTCGGCTACGCCACCGGGTCGACGTGCACGCCCTTCACGGGGAACGGGCAGGGTGCCCGGGTCACGCCGACCTGCGGTCCGGCGGTCGGCTGGGGCGGGGCGGCGTCGTGCCCGCCTGCCGCCGGGCCGCCGCTCGCGACCTCGCGATGAGCGGTCGAATGAGCTGTCGATGATCTGGCTCGTCCTCGCGATCGTGCTGTTCGCCGCGTCGATCGCCGGCATCGCGTCGGCGCGCCGCCGCGGCCATCGCGAGGTCTCGGTGCTCGTGCCGGTCGATCTCGTCGGGCGCATCGCCGCCGCGACGCGCGCGCTCGCGCAG
>JALZOI010000627.1 GCA_030857245.1 Myxococcota bacterium | reverse complement strand
GGCCCGCGACTACATCAAGCAGCTCTACCGGTCGCTCTATGATCAGGGCCTGATCGCCGCGAACGACTGGGCGTCGCTGCGGGCCGCCGCGACGACCCGGCTCGAGCTGCCCCGCGATCTGCGGCCCAAGAACGCGTACAACCTGATCCGCTTGCTCGACCTCGCGATCCGCTGGCTGGGGGGCGAGCCGCCGAGCGTGCGGGTCTCCGAGGCGCTGCGCCCGACGCTGCTCGCGATCAAGCGCGGCGAGGTGCCGATGGCCGACGTGATGGCGCTCGCGCGCGAGCTCACGCCGCAGCTCGAGAGCGCACGGCAGACGAGCCCGCTGCCGAAGTATCCGGACGTGGCGCGCGCCGAGCGGGTGCTGCGTGCGGCGCGGGCCGAGGCGGCGCGGCGGTTCGTGCACCAGGAGCCGGGGCCCTGGGGCGCCGATGCGCCGTCGCCACCGGAGGCGGTCTATGACGACCGAGCGGACGACCGAGCGGACGATCGAGCGGCCGATCGAGCGGCCGATCGAGCGGGCGATCGAGCGGGCGCTGACGCGAGGAGCGCTCGTGGTGACGACTGATCCGTGGAGCGTGCTGACCGCGCACCAGGCCGCGGTGGCGCGCCGCTTCCTCGCCGAGCGCGAGACCGAGCGCAAGCACCTGGTGGTCTACCTGTCGGGCGCGCACGCGTACGGCTTCCCGTCGCCCGACAGCGATCTCGATCTCAAGTGCATCCACGTCGCGCCGACGGCGGACCTCGTCGGGCTCGCGCCGGTCGAGGATCCCGGGGATCGGATCGACATCGTCGATGGCGTGGAGCTCGACTACGGCTCCAACGAGCTCGCGCCCGTGCTCCGCGGCGTGCTCAAGGGCAACGGCAACTACCTCGAGCGCCTCCTCGGCGAGCTCGCGCTCGGCGGTGATCGCGCGCTGCTCGAGGAGGTTCGCGCGGTCGTGCGCCCGGTGCTGAGCCGCCGCGTCGGCCGCCACTACGGCGGCTTCGCGACCAGCCAGCTCCGGTTGTTCGACGAGAAGCCGACGGCGAAGCGCGCGCTCTACGTGCTGCGCACCGCGGCGACCGGCTGCCACCTGCTCGCCCACGGCGAGGTCATCACCGACGTCGCGCGGCTCGGCGCGTTCGTGCCGCCCGAGATCGGCGAGTTGCTCGCGATCAAGCAGCGCGGCGAGCGCCAGGAGCTCGACCGCGAGCACGCCCTCGCGTGGCGTCACCGCCTAACCGCGGCGATCGATGCGGTCGACGCCGCGTGGCCGACCTCGGTGCTGCCGCCCGACGCGCCACCGGCGGCGGTCGACGCTCTCGATGCCTGGCTCCGCGACGTCCGCCGCCGCTGCTGGTGAGCGGCGACGCGTGATCGCGCGGGTCACTCGGCGTCGGTGGGGTCATCGGTCGCGAACAGGTGCTGGAAGTAGCGCTCGCGATGGTTCAGGAAGTCGCGCGTGATCTCGAAGTGCTCGGTCTGCTCGTAGTCGACCGGCCGGATGCCGGTGGCGTCGAGCTGGTAGATCAGCGCGCCCGGATACGCCATCAGGATCGGCGAGTGGGTCGCGATGATGAACTGCGAGCCCGCGTGCGCGAGCCGGTGGATGCTCGCGAGCAGCGCGAGCTGGCGCTGCGGTGACAGCGCGGCCTCGGGCTCGTCGAGCAGGTAGAGCCCGTCGGGCCGGAACTTGTGCGCGACCAGGCTCATGAAGGCCTCGCCGTGCGACTGCTCGTGCAGCGAGACGTCGCCGTACGTGCTGCCCCCGAGCCGCTCGACCTCGGTCGCGACGTTGTAGAAGCTCTCGGCTCGCAGGAAGAAGCTGGCGCGCGGGCGGCGCGTGGTCCGCAGCAGGCGCAGCGAGGCGTGGAGCTCGGACTCCGTACGGCGCGTGCTGAAGTTGAAGTTCGGGGTACCGCCCTCGGCGTTGAAGCCGGCGCGCACCGCGATCGCCTCGATCAGCGTCGACTTGCCGGCGCCGTTCTCGCCGACGAGGAACGTCACGCCGGCGTCGAAGCGCAGCTCGTCGAGGGTGCGCAGCGCCGGGATCGAGAAGGGATAGGCGTCGGGCTCCGCGGTCGCGACGCGCTCGAGGCGCACCGCCTGCAGGAAGCCGGTGAAGTCGAGGGTCCGGCCCGCGGTCGATCGGCGACCGGCCATGAGCCGCTAGACGATCACCATCAGCATCGAGTGCTTGCCCTTGGCCGCCTCGGTGTAGAGCACGGTCAGGCTGAGCAGGGCCTCGGAGAGCTCCTTGACCTCGAGGATCTGGCGCTTCTCGACCTTCTCGCGCAGGTACGCGGTGTCGTCCTCCATGCCGCCGTCGTCGCCGTAGTTGCCGTGCACGCTCTTGCCGGCGAGCGTCTTGAACTTGTCGCGGACGTGGGTCGCGGGCAGCGCGGCGAGCGCCTTCGCGACGTCGGCGACCCGCGCGGCTGCGATCAGGCGGGCCTTGGCGGCGCCGGCCATCCGCGTGCCGGAGCGCAGCAGGACCGCGTCGCCGAGCACCGCGCTCTTGCCCTCGCCGAGCAGGACGTCGAGCGCGTGCCACGTGTTGCCGAGATCGAGCAGGCCCGGGATCTCGCTCTCGTGGCGAGCGTCGAGGAGGTCCTGCAGCACCTCCGGGTCTTCCTCGAGCATCGCGAGACGCTTCGCGGAGAGTGAGCAGAGGATCGCGTCCATTCCCATGTGAAAATCCTAGTTTGCCTTGTACGAGAGCCGCGCCGGAACGACCGCCTTGGGGCCAGTCCCGATCTTCACGGTCAAGGTCCGGGTGCCGAGCGTAGGGTGCCACGCCTCGAGGGTGTACGTCCCGGGGGCGAGGCCCTTGATCTCGAACGCGCCGTCCTCGCGGGTCACCGCGAAGTACGGGTGATCCTGGACCACCGCGTACGCGTGCATCCACGGGTGCACGTCGCACACGACATCGATGACGTCCCCGGCCCGCGGGCTGGTGGCGAGCGCGAGGTCACCGGCGCCCTTCGGGTGCGGCTTGTTCCACAGCGGCTTGCCGGCGACGGCGCCGCGCACGTTGTGGAAGGTGCCGTCGCTGTTGCGGACCGCGAGTTGCTGCCCGGCGACCACGCCGACCACGCGCGGCGTGTACATGCAGTCGCGCTGATCGAACACCGCTGGCTGGGCGGGCGCCGCGTGCGTGCCGGCGCTGCCGTTCTGGATCCGCACGAGCACGTCCTTGAGCTTGCCCTTCGTGACGATGACGTCCTCGGCCAGCGCCGCGGACTTCGTGCAGTACGGATCGCTGTCACGGACCAGCGGCTTGCGGTCGGGGGCCTCGCCCTCGAAGATCACGAACCCCTTGATCGCGCCGGCCGCGGGGCGTGTGGGCCGGACGCCCGGCCTGGCGTCGGCGCGCGGCTGGGCCTGCGCGGGCCCGGCGAGGGTGACGAGGGCGATGACGGCGAGGGGGGAGATCAGGGTGGTGGGATGCATGGCGACCTCGAGCGTGGACGGTGGCAGATGATAGCGCGGCCCGCGGCGATGGGTGCCCCGGCGACGGCCGCGTCCTCGGTGCGGGCGGTGTACGCGATGCGCGCGACGGGTTGCGCATGCCTCGTACAGCGCACCCGCGCCGGCCCCGCAGCGCGCGGGATCTCGGGCGCGCGCGTCGGCACACCGCTCGCACGAGGCAGCCCCATGCTCCCACGCCATCCCTCGCTCTCCCTGGTGCTCCTCGCAACGTTGCCGCTCGGCGTGCTCGCGTGCAGCTCCAGCGAATCCACGGCGACCCAGATGATCAGCTGCTCGACCGATCCGGACACCGGCGTGATCTTGCGCTGCCAGCCGGCCGGCGACGACGACGACCGGGGCGCCGATACCTGCGTCGACATCGACGAGGACGGTGACGGCACTCCGCACGACGAGACGTCGCCGGTCGTCTACTCCGGCAGCGCCGGCGATGGCGATGGCGATGGCATCGCTGACCTCGACGATTGCGACACCCAGCCGGGCGAGGACGACGGCGATCCCGCGGACGGCGACGACGACGACGAAGCCGACCTGCCGTACAACATCGAGCTGGCGCGCGGCGCCAGCGTGACGCCGATCCTCGATGGCTTCGCGCAGCAGGGCCCCCAGCCGGCGGCGATCCTGAGCATCACGATGGCGGGGAGCTCGTGGCGGCTGACCGAGCTCCAGGCGGGCGTTGCGTTCATCGTGACCGACGCCGACTGCGCGCATGCTGGCAACCGTGACGTCGGCCGCGATCGCGTCGTCGTCACCTGGCGCAACAGCAACGGCGAGACCGAGACCGACCACGCGACGCTCCGGTACTGCGGCCAGTAGCGCCGCGCCCGCCGCGCAGCAGGGCCGCTCCCCATGCGGCCGCGCGCGAAGCGCCCCGCGAGCCCGCGATCCACGGCGCGAGTTGCCCTATGCTCGCTGCGTGGTGGAGCTGCCGAAGCTGGGCACGATGGACGGCGTGCCGCCCGGGCTGCGCTACCGCATCGCGGACGTGCTGCGGCTGCTGCCACGTGGGGGCGAGCCGCTCGAGGGCGTGGCCGCCGAGCGGCTCGGGCGGCTGACCGACGAGGGCGAGCCCTGGCTCGGCGCCGAGCCCGCGCTCGCCGAGCTCGGGCT
>JALZOI010000096.1 GCA_030857245.1 Myxococcota bacterium | reverse complement strand
GTGCCCGCCTGCACGACGTGCCACGCCCCGCAGGCGAAGCTCGTCGCGGCGACGGCGGGTCACGCGACGTGCGCGGCGTGTCACCAGGGTGGTCCGCACGGGCCGCAGCAGGCACCGGCCACCTGCGCATCGTGTCATCAGCCGCAAGCCACCACGGCGCCGGCGGGTCACCAGGCCTGCGCGAGCTGTCACGAACCCCACGGCGGCGCGCGCAAGCCGGCCGCGACGTGTGCGAGCTGCCACTCGACGCAGGCGACCCGCGGGCACGGGCCCGATGTCGCGTGCGCGAGCTGTCATCGGCCGCACGGCCCGGGCGGCGTGGCGAAGCCGCCGAGCTGCGTCTCCTGTCATCCGGCGGCCCAGCGGCCGGGGCTGCACCGCGTGACCGGCCATGACAAGTGCGCGAGCTGTCACGTCGCGCACGAGACCGCGCCGCGAGACGATCGCGCGAGCTGCGCGACCTGTCACCCGGGCCTCGAGAAGCACGAGCCCGCCGCGGCACGCTGCGCCGGCTGCCATCCGTTCGGCGACGGTGGCTGACCCCACGAGCCGGCTGCAGGCCTTGCGCGGCGAGCCGCACCCGCCGCAAGAAGCGCGAGCGGAGGAGGAGGTCGCGCCCGCAGCGCCGCGCCGCGCCCGGATCCCGACGTGGTCCATCACGTGCAGTCCAGACGTCGCATGGAGACCAGCAAGTACCGGGACCAGTTGATGACCCATCGCCACCAGCTCCTCGCGCGCTTCCACGACGAGCGCGCCCGCGCCGACGAGGAGCTCGCGAACGCGGACCCCGAGATCGTCGAGACCGCGACCGAGCAGTGGGATGCCCAGGTGCTGTCACGGCTCGGCGATGCCGATGCCGCCGCGCTGGGCGACATCATCGCGGCGCTCCGTCGGATCGAGGACGGCAGCTACGGCGAGTGCCTGACGTGTGGCAACCCGATCCCCGCGGCGCGGCTCGGCGCGCTGCCGGCGACGACGATGTGCATCGAGTGCGCCGACCTCGCGGCGCTGCCGGTGTCCCCGCGCCTCCACGCGGTGCGCTGAGGCGGTCAGGCGCGGCGCGGGATCCGGACGACGAACCGCGTGCCCTCGGGCGACGACGCGAGCTCGATCGTGCCGCCGTGCAGCATCACCAGGCTGTGCACGATCGACATGCCGAGGCCGGTACCGCCTTCCTTCGTCGAGAAGAACGGCTCGTAGATCCGGCGCTGCACGTCGGGCGGCATCCCGGGCCCGTCATCGACGACCTCGATCCGGACGCCCTGCTCGTCGCGGCCGAGCTCCACGACCACGTGGCCGTCGCGCGGGACGGCCTCGAGCGCGTTGCGCACGAGGTTGAGGACGAGCTGGTGGAGCTTCGGCGCATCGACGTGCGCGAGCAGGTCGCCGGGGGCCGCGACGAGCTCGAGGCTGGCGCCGCGGCGTTCGGCGGTGACGCGTTCGAGCTCGACGACCTGGCGGAGCACGGCGACGATGTCGTGATCCTGCGCGTTGAGCTCGGGCGGGCGAGCGAACGCGAGGAAGTCATTGAGCAGCTCGGTGAGCCGCGCGATCTCGGTCTGCGCGAGCTCGCACGGCTCGACCATCTTCGCGTCGTGGTTCGCGCGCCGCAGGCGGCGCTCGAGGAGCTCGAGCTGCAGCTTCGCGGCGTTGAGCGGGTTGCGCACCTCGTGGGCGATGCCGGCGGTCATCGTCTGCATCGCGGTCATCCGGTCCGCTTGCTGCCGGCGCTCGCGCGTGACGAGGCGGTCCTCGGAGTCGAGCTGGTAGTGATGCACCATGATCGCGAGCTCGACGTCGAGGAGCTTGTGGACCGAGCGCAGGGCCGGCACGGCCGCAGCCGGCGCGAGCAGCTCGTGCACGAGCTCCTGATAGGCCGTGCGCACGATGTTCATCGCCGTGAACATGTACGACTGCGCGAGCCCGATGGTGACGTGGCGGCGGCCGATCCGCGACCGCTTCTCGTAGAACCGCTCGTCGTGCGGGCCGAGCAGGCCGGTGGCCATCCAGTCGACCAGGGTCGCGTGCAAGCGATCGATCTGTTCGGGGCCACTCAGCACCGATCGCGCGCCGGGGCTCCGCGCGATCGCGTCGTAGAAGCGCTTCGCGATCTCCGCGAACGCGGGGGCGAGCACGGGATGGAGCTCACGCAGCCGCGCCGCGTCGCCGTCGTCGAAGCCGACGTAACCGAGGAGCTCGTCGAGGTTGCTCACTTGGCCGGCGTGTCCAGGGCGCGAGCGGGTTTTCGTACGACCTCGACGTCCGAGCGCGGCGCCTCGTTGTACTGGTGGAGCCGATACTGGATCGTGCGCACGCTGATGCCGAGGATCTCGGCCGCCTTCGACGTCGAGCCACCGGTCGACTTCAAGGTCTCGAGGATCGCGTAGCGCTCGATGTCGGCCATCGTCGCGCCGGGGATCAGCGGCGAGCCGGCCGGGGTCACCTTGGGCTGGATGCTCGCCGGCAGGTGGCGTGGCTCGATCGACGGCGTGGTGCACAGCACGACGGCGCGCTCGATCGCGTTCTCGAGCTCGCGGACGTTGCCGGGCCAGTCGTAGCCGGCGAGCCGCTCCATGGTCTCGGGCAGGAAGCCTTCGATCGGCTTCGCGTTCTCCTTGGCGTAGCGATCGAGGAAGAACTTCGCGAGCGCCGGGATGTCGGAGCGCCGGTCGCGCAGAGGCGGCATCTCGAGGCCGACGACGTTGAGGCGGTAGAACAGATCCTCGCGGAACTTGCCCTTCGCGACCTCCTCCTGGAGGTTCTTGTTGGTCGCCGCGATCACGCGAACATCGACATGGATCGTCTGGTTGCCGCCGACCCGCTCGAACTCGTGCTCCTGGAGGAAGCGCAGCAACTTGACCTGGATCGCCGGCGAGATCTCACCGATCTCGTCGAGGAACAGCGTCCCGCGGTCGGCGAGCTGGAACCGGCCATCCTTGCGCGCGAGCGCGCCGGTGAACGAGCCCTTCTCGTGACCGAACAGCTCGCTCTCGAGCAGGGACTCGGCGAGCGCCGCGCAGTGCAGCTTGATGAACGGCCCGCTCGTGCGCGGTGAGCGCTGGTGGAGCGCGTTCGCGACCAGCTCCTTGCCGGTGCCGCTCTCGCCGGTGATCAGCACGGTGGCGCGGCTCGGCGCGACCTGGTCGACGACCTCGAAGACCCGCTGCATCGGCGGGCTCGAGCCGACGATATTGCCGGGCGCCACTCGATCGCGGACGCGCAGCCGGAGCTGCCGGGTCTCCCGCCGCAGCTCCTGCTGCTCGAACACCTTGTCGAGCACGACGAGCAGCTCGTCGAAGTTGAGCGGCTTCGTCAGGTACTCGGCGGCGCCGGCGCGCATGGCGTCGACCGCCGAGGACACCGCGCCGAACGCGGTCATCACGACGACCGCTGCGGGATCCTCGGAGCTGCGGATCTTCTTCACGAGCTCGATGCCGTCCATGCCAGGCATCTTGAGATCGGTGACGACGACGTGGGGCGAGAAGCTCTCGTACTTGCCGAGGGCCTTGAACGCGTCGGCCGCGGTCTCGACGTCGTATCCTTCGTCGCGCAACAGCTCGGCCAGCGCGGTCCTCGCGTTGACCTCGTCGTCGACCACCAGGATGCGACCGCTTCTCGTCATGGCAGCCGATCTAGCGATTGGCGTGCCATGGAAAGTCGGGCACTTGACGATGCAGGGGCGCAGTCTCTGCGCGGGTCCGGTTTGGGGCGCACGATGTGCGCATAATCCCGTGTTTTGCAGGCGCCCGCCAGCGCATGGCTCTTGCGGAAGCGGCTCGCCCTCGTGGCTTGTTCGAGTGCGGCGGCGCGACCGACGAGCCCGCGCAGCGCACCCGCGCGCAGCGCACCGCGCGGACGACGAGCACGTTGCGATCGGCGTGGTGGACCACCTTCCCGGCCGTCGTGCCCAGCAGCCGGTCGAGCGCCCCGTAGCCGTGCGAGCCGATGATGATCAGGTCTGCGTCGTGCTCGCGACCGGCACGACAGATGCCGTCCCACGGCGTCGCGAACGTGGCGACGATCTGGTCCACGACGAGGCCGGGCACCGCGGCCGCCAGGCGCGTCAGGTCCTCGCGCGCGTTCCGGAGCAGCACCTCCTCGAGGCTGAGATTCGTCACCCGCAGGAGGTCGGTCGGGAGATCGGGCTGGATGCCGACGGCGCGATAGAGCACGAGGCTCGCGTGCCCGAGCGTGGCGAGCTCGCTGGCGGTGGCGAGCACCGCCGGTGCCCGGTTCGACGCATCGAGTGCGCACAGGATGCGCTTCATGGCGTGCCTGCGTGATGCGGACCGCTGTTCGGAGTCATGACGAGTGGTCGTTTCACGAAGCACGCCAGCCGTGGTCGTAGGAGGCGCCGGTGGGCCCGAGCGCGCCGGTCGCGCCCACCAGCTCGCCCGCGCGTCGAGAGCGCACGGCGACCTCGCCGGGTCACCGGCGAGCCTGGCAGCAAGCGTCACCGAGATCGCGATCGGCCGCCGGTGCACGTCGCCCTGCCAGCTGGTGCGAGGCTTGCTCCCAACCTGTGGTCATGCAGACCCAGCCTCTGACCCGTGAGCATGTCATCCAGGCCGTCGGCGACCTCGACGAAGAGATCATCGCAGAGGTGATCTCGACCGGCGCGACTCCCGAGGACCTCGAGGTGGCAGTCGCGCACCTGCAAGATGATCTCTCGGTGACCAGCGTCGGGCCGACCGTCGTCGCGGTCTGCGATCTGCTCGCGCCGGTGCTGCGTCCCGATGACGACGACCGAGAGTACCTCGGCACGGACTGAGCGCGGGCCGGCGGGACCGGGTCGCCGGCCTCGCCCGCCGGCCGTAGTTCCCGTGCCGGGCACTGGCAGGACCCACCTCGGTCGTGACAAACACGAGGACCATGAACGTCCTCGTGATCAACGCCGGGTCGACCTCGCTCAAGTACGACGTCTACGACATGGACACCGAGGCCAGCCTCGCGCGCGGGCGCATCGAGCGGATGTGCACGCCGGCCGCGGTCCACGTGCACGACGGCACGCAGACGCCGATCGCGGCGCCCGATGTCACCGCTGCGCTCCGCGCCGTCGCGGGCGCGCTGATCAGCGTGAAGATCGATGCGATCGGCCATCGCGTGGTCCACGGCGGCGAGCGGCTGATCGCGCCGACGCTGATCGACGCCGCCGTCGAGGCCGTGATCGAGGAGTGCGCGGTGTTCGCGCCGCTCCACAACCCCGCCAACCTGATGGGCGTGCGGGCGGCGCGCGCGGCGTTCGGCGAGCTCCCCCACGTCGCCGTGTTCGACACCGCGTACCACGCAGCGATGCCGGAGGCCGCGTACGTCTACGGCTTGCCGTACGAGATGTACCTCGAGCGCGGCGTGCGCCGGTACGGCTTCCACGGTCCGAGCCACCAGTACATGGCGGCATCGGCGTCGGAGTACCTGCAGACGGATCTCGCGCGGCTGCGCCTCGTGACGTGTCACCTCGGTGGCGGCTGCAGCGTCGCGGCGATCGAGGGGGGCGTCTCGATCGACACCTCGATGGGCATGACGCCGCTCGAAGGGCTGGTGATGGGGACGCGGTGCGGCGATCTCGATCCCGCCGTGCCGCTCTCGCTGATCCGCCAGGGCGCCACCGTCGGCGAGGTCGACGAGCTGCTGAACAAGCGGTCGGGCCTCGCGGGGATCTCCGGCATCGGCGCCGACTTCCGCGACGTCCAGGCGGCGGCGGAGCGGGGCGAGGTTCGCGCGCGGCTCGCACTCGACATCTTCGTGCGGCGGATCCGCAAGTACATCGGCGCGTACGCCGCCGAGCTCGGAGGCCTCGACGCCCTCGTGTTCACCGGCGGGATCGGGGAGAACTCCGCGCTCGTGCGCGAGAAGGTCTGCGAGCGCCTCAACTTCCTCGGTGTCGATCTCGATAGCGCGAAGAACGCGGCGGCGCGACCGAGCGAGGCCGGCGGCATCGTCGACGTCGCGACGCGCCACGCGGAGGCCCGCGTGCTCGTCGTGCGCACCGACGAGGAGCGGATGATCGCCCGCGACGTGATGCGCCGGCTCGTCGGCCCCACCGCAGCGGTCCGCAGCGTCAATGCCCGCCCGATCCCGGTCGGCGTCTCGGTCCGCCACGTCCACCTCTCGCGCGCGGATACCGACGTCCTGTTCGGCGCCGGCTACGAGCTGTCGCGCCGGCGCGACGTCACGCAGCCCGGCCAGTTCGTCACGCGCGAGACCGTCGATCTGGTCGGCCCGAAGGGCGAGATCCACGGCGTCGCGATCATCAACCCGCTCCGCAAGGCGACGCAGGTCGAGCTGTCGGCGACGGATGCGCGGCAACTCGGCGTCGATCCGCCCCTCCGCGAGTCGGGCCAGCTCGAGGGCACGCCGGGCATCAAGCTGCGCGGCCCGGCCGGCGAGGTCGAGATCCCGAGCGGCGTGATCCTGGCGATGCGCCACGTCCACATGCACCCGACCGATGCCAGGGTGTTCGGCGTCGCCGACAAGGACGTGATCCGCGTCCGCGCCGAGGGCGACCGCGAGATGACGATGGGCGACGTGCTGGTGCGGGTGAACGACGCCTACGCGCTCGACCTCCACCTCGACACCGACGAGGCGAACGCCGCAGCCCTCAACAACGCGAGCGTCGTCGCGTTCGACGGCATCCAGCAGCGCGCACGATCGTGAGCGTGCGCTCCCCACGCCCCACGAGCCCGCTCGCGGGTGCGCTTTCTCGGACCCCCGACCGTCGCGCGCGGCGGAAACGAGCTAACTTGCCCTGATAATGGACGACGCGGTCCATGGGGCGATCCTCGTTGTCGATGACAACGCCGAGAATCGGGCGCTCGCGCAGGCGACGCTCGAGGATGAGGGTTATCGCGTGACCGTGGCCAGGTCGGGCGAGGAGGGTCTCGCGCGGTTCACCACCGATCCGCCGGACTGCGTGCTCCTGGATATCCGCATGCCCGGGATGGACGGCATCACCACGTGCCAGCGCTTGCGACAGCTCCCCGGGGGCGTCGACGTGCCGATCCTGTTCCTGACCGCGCAGCGCGATCTCGACACCTTCGATCGTGCACGCGACGTCGGCGGCGATGACTTCATCACGAAGCCGTACCGCCCCGCCGAGCTGATCACGCGGGTGACCGCGGCCGTGAAGCTGCGGCGCATGGCGGCGGAGCGCAGCGAGCTCTACGAGCTCGTGCGGCGCCAGCGCGACGATCTGATGCGCCTGCAGCTCCAGAAGGAGCAGCTGATCGCGTTCCTCGTCCATGACCTCAAGAACCCGGTGAATGCGATCGAGCTGCACGGCCAGCGGATCGTGCGGGACCGCGATGCGACCCCCCGCGCGCGCGATGCGGCTGCCAAGATCCAGTCGGAGTCGCGCGCGCTGCTGCGCATGATCATGAACCTGCTGGACCTCAGCAAGGCCGACGAGGGGCACCTGGTGCCCGCGCACGAGCCGGTCGCGATCGAGCCCCTGCTGCTCCAGATCACCGAGGCCATGCAGGTCCGCGCGCACGCCTCCGAGGTCGCCCTCGTGCTGACCGCGCCGGCGTGCTCCGTCGATGCCGATCCGGACCTCCTGCGACGGGTGCTCGAGAACCTCGTCGATAACGCGATCCGGCACGCCCCCGAGGGCTCGACGGTGCAGCTCACCGCGGAGACCGTCGAGGGCGCGCTCGAGCTGCGCGTCGCCGACGCCGGCACCGGGATCCCCGACGAGCTCCGCGCGCACGTCTTCGAGCGCTTCACGCAGGGCGACTCCGCGGCCCGGAGCGGGCATGGCCTCGGGCTGGCGTTCTGCAAGCTCGCCGTCGAGGCCCACGGTGGTCGGATCTGGATCGAGGACGCGAGCCCGGGCACCGTGTTCTGCGTGCGAGTCCCGCGTGGTTGACCCGGGTCCCGACCTCCCGTATCGCGAGCTCGTCGACGCGGCACCGGATGGCATCGTCGTCGTCGATCGCGGGTCGATCGTCCTCGTCAACGAGCAGGCCGAGCGGATGTTCGACTATCCGCGAGCGGCGCTCGTGGGGCAGCGCATCGAGACGCTGATTCCGGACCGCTTCCGGCCGCGACATCCGGGCCACGTCGAGAGCTACACGGCCGGGCCGCGTACGCGCCCGATGGGCTCGGGCCTCGAGCTGTTCGGCCGGCGGCGGGACGGCACCGAGTTCCCCGTCGAGATCAGCCTCAGCCCGATCCGCACCTCCACGGGCACGCTGGTCTCCGCCGCGATCCGCGACGTCTCCGATCGCAAGCGGATCGAGGGCGAGGCGCGCCGGGCGAACGCGTTTCTGCTATCGGCCGTCGACAGCATCCAGGACGCCTTCGTGCTCTATGACGAGGAAGATCGGGTCGTGCTCGTCAACAGCACGTTCCGCGAGCTGCTCGGCCGCTCGCTGGTCGGGCCCGTCATCGGGCGGCGGTTCGACGAGCTGCTCGACGAGCTGATCCGGGCGGAGGTCTTCGACTTCGATGGCCTCACCGCGGAGGCGTTCCGCCAGCGCTGCAAGGCGTATCACCAGCTCCCCTCGGGAGCGCTCGAGGTCCGGACCCGGACCGGGCGCGTCCTGCGGTTCGTGGAGCGTCCGACCGCGGAGCACGGCACGGTCTCGCTGATGCTCGACATGACCGCCGACCAGGAGCACGCCGACGAGCTCCGTCGGGCGCGCGCCCAGGCCGAGGCCGCGAGCGCGGCGAAGAGCGAGTTCCTGGCGTCGATGAGTCACGAGCTGCGGACCCCGCTCAACGCGGTGCTCGGGTTTGCGCAGCTGCTGCAGCGGGATCGCAAGCAGCCGCTGACCGACCGGCAGCAGGAGCGGATCGATCACGTGCTGCGCGGCGGCGAGCACCTGCTCAAGCTGATCGACGAGGTGCTCGATCTGTCGCGGATCGAGGCCGGCGGCATCACGATCTCCGCCGAGCCGGTCACGTTGCCGGAGGTCCTCACCGAGGTCATGTCGACGCTCGAGCCGATGGCGCAACGCGCCGCCGTGACGGTGGCGACGACGCCCCTGCCGGCAGACCTGCCGGCGGTGATCGCGGATCGCACGCGGCTCGCGCAGATCCTGATGAACTTCGGTTCGAACGCGATCAAGTACAACCGGAGCGGCGGCAACGTGACGTTTCGCGCCACGCTCGACGCGGGTCGCGTGCGGATCACGGTCGCCGATGACGGCATCGGCATCCCCGAGGACAAGCGGGCCAAGATCTTCGAGCCGTTCCACCGCGCCGGGCAGGAGACCGGGCCCATCCAGGGCACCGGCATCGGGCTCGCGATCAGCAAGCGGCTCGCGGAGCTCATGGACGGCAAGGTCGGGTTCACGAGCGAGGCCGGCCGGGGCTCCGCGTTCTGGGTCGAGGTGCCGCTCGATCTGGCCTCGGGCATCCGCGCGGTACCGAGCGTCACCGTCGCCGCCGAGTCACCGCTGGTGGATGGGCCGGTGCAACAGGTCGTCTACGTCGAGGACAACCCGTCGAACATCGCGTTCATGCGCGCCCTCATGGACGACCTTCCAGGGGTCGAGCTCCTCACCGCGCCGACCGCCGAGATCGGACTCGAGCTGATCCGCGCGCGGCTGCCCGACCTCGTGATCATGGACATCAACCTCCCCGGGATGAGTGGCTTCGAGGCGACCAGGCACCTCGCCGCGTGGCCCGAGACGCAGCACATCCCAATAATCGTGCTCACCGCGGCCGCCCTCGTCAAGGACACCGCGCGCGCGCGCGAAGCCGGCCTCTACCGGTACATGACCAAGCCGGTGAAGGTCGCCGAGTTGACGGCGGCCCTCGAAGAGCTGCTCACGCGCAAGCCCTGACGCGCAAGGGCTGCAGCCCCACGCAGGCCCGTGCACGATTTGCTGGCGTTCTCGCGGCGCGCAGCGGGTTTGCCGTGGCACCGACCGTGCAGCGAGAGTGAGCGGAGGTGTCTCGTGAACGAAGTACGTCAACCCGTCCAGGTCGTCGTTGCCTATGATTTCTCGCCAACCGCAGAGGAAGCACTCGCGCGTGCCGTCGACGTCGCGGCGCGAGCCCCGCACCACATCCTGCACATCGTCGCCGCACTCGAGGCGCATGGCGGGTTGGGGGGCAGCTTGCTGCATCACACGGACTACCAGACCGCGGAGCGCGTGCAGCTCGAGCTCACGGCGCGGGCGAGTGCGGCGTTCGCCGGCCGCGCGACGGCGGCCGAGATCCAGTTCTACGTCCATGCGCGGATCGGCAAGCCCGCCGACCAGGTGCTCGCGGTCGCGCGCGATGTCAGCGCGGATCTGATCTTCATCGGCAGCCACGGCAAGACGGGCGTCGAACGGCTGCTGCTCGGCTCGGTCTCCGAGCGCGTCGTGCGCGAGGCCCAGTGCCCGGTCATGGTGGTCCGGCCCAAGACGTACGACGCCGTCGACCTCCTGCACGTCGTGAGGTACGAGCACGAGCGGGCGCCGTTCACGCCGCCGCATCGCTACTCCTACGTCGACAAGCGCGTGATCACGCGCCCCAACGACTGGCCGCTCTTTTGACCGGCTATCGGGCCGTCGACCTGACGGCGGACCTGACGGCGGACCTGGCCGACAACCTGACGAGCGAGCTGACCGGCGAGGTGACCGTGGCGCGACGGATGCAGCACAGGTTGATCATGGAGACACCTCTCGAGATCACGTGTCGCGGCATGTCGTCGAGCCCCGCCATCGAGGTCACGATCCGCAGCTGGATGAAGCGCCTCGAGCACACCACCGACCGCATCGAGCGGTGCCACGTGATCATCGAGCTGCCCCACGGCCACGAGCGGCAGGGCAACACGTTCAGCGTGCACCTCGAGCTGACGGTGCCGGCGCGCACCGTCGTCGTGAGTCGCCCGCCCCCCGTCGACACCGAGCACGAGGACCTCTACGTGGCCCTCGCCGACGCCTTCAGGGCCGCGCGGCGCCAGTTGCAGGACCACGCGCAGATCCGTCGCGGCGACGGCAAGCATTCCGCTGCCGGCTGATCGCGCAGCGCGTGCACGCCGCGCGAAGGTCGCCGCGTGGCCTGCGCGAATCCCGGGACGGGAGCCGCCCGCCGCGGCCCGGTACGCTGGCGCGCCGGTTGCTCGCCTGATCCACAGGAATCAGCAAGGAGAACGTCATGGAAAGCGTCGACCTGCACGTGCGGCGGTACACTGTCTACACGGGTGGCCGTGGTGCCCGGGCGCAGACCCTCGAGGTCGAGCCCAGCACCCCGCCAGCCCCCGCGCCGGCCCGGCGCGAGGCCGCCCCCGAGCGCGTCCTGCTCACCGACATCATGAGCCGCGAGCTGGTCTGCGCCCGCCCAGAGCTCGACATCGCGACCGTGGTCGGCCTGATGGTGCGGCATCACGTCGGCTGCATCCCGGTCGTCGATGCACGTCGCCGCCCGGTCGGCATGATCACGAAGTTCGACCTCGTCGAGCACCTCGAAGCGTTCATGAGCTCCGCGGCGGATGGCGCACCGTTGCCGACGGACCTCGCGGCACGGACCGCGGACGAGGTGATGATGCCGATCGCTCTGAGCCTGGATGAGCAGGCCACGGTCCTCCAGGCCGCGGCGATGATGCAGGTCGAGGACGTGCACCACGTGCTCGTGGTCGCGCGCTCGGGCGCCTTGCTCGGCGTGATCTCGACGAAGGACATCACGAACTGGATGGTCGACACCCAGCGCGGGGAACGCGCTTCGCCCGGGTCCTGAGCGAGGTCAGGCGCGAGCACCGTGCGGGTCAGCTCGATCGCACGCGGGTGACCAGCACGGAGCAGCTCGCGTGCCGCGCGACCTTCTCGGCGACCGACCCGTACCACAGCCGGCGCACGCCGGTGCGGCCGTGGCTCCCGACGACGACGAGCTCGAACGGCGGCGCCTCCTCGACCACCTTGAGGATCTCTGCGCCCGGGTGCCCGATCTCGAGGCGCGTGGTGACCGGCACCTCCACCTTGGCGCGGAGCTCGGCGGCCCACGCGGCGAGCACCTGCGTGGCGTGGTCATAGAGGTTCTCGACGAAGTCCCCGACCGACGGTGCCCCGGAGTACGTCACCGGCACCTCGATCGCGTGCAGCAGGGTGATCCCCGCGCCGCGCGGCGCCGCCATCACCGCGGCGAGCGAGACCGCGTGACGCGAGCACTCGGAGAAGTCGATCGGGCACAGCACCCGATCGAAGCTCGCCTGCGCAGCGGGCGCGCGCACCACCAGCACCGAGCACGGCGCATGGCGTATCACTCGTTCCGCGACCGACCCGAGCAGGAGGCGTCCGACCCCGCTCCGGCCCTGGGTCCCGACGACCGCCAGGTCGTACGCGGCCTCGGCGCGTAGCGATTCGACGATCTGGTCCGCCGGCAGGCCGCTGACGAGCTGCGTGCGCGCGCGGCGAGCGCCGAGCGCTTGCGCCTCCTGCAGTGCGGCGGCGAGGCCTCGCTCCTCGTCCTCGGTCATCAGCTGGATCACGTGCGGCGCGAACGGCTGCTCGCCGGCGAACGCCAGGGCGGGCAGGTGCCGCACGTGCGTGAGCACGAGCTCGGCGGCATGTGCCTCGGCGATCCGGACCGCCGCCTTGGTCGCCTGCTGCGAGCCCGGCGAGAAGTCGGTGGCGCACAGGATCTTGTGGAACATCGAGAGCCTCCTCCCGCGAGAGGTGCATCACGCATTCCACCAGCGTCGGAGATCCTCGCGCGTACGCGCGCGACCGTCGTCCATGCGCATGGCGCGGCGCGCCGTGCCGCGGCGTGCTTCTTGAAGGGCTCGCGATCATGCGCATCGCCGAGATCATGACCCGCAACGTGCGGTCGGTACCTCCCGAGCTCAGCGCGCAGCGGGCGTGGAGCGAGATGCAGCGCGCGCGCATCCATCACCTCGTCGTGATGGAGCGAGCGCGGATCGTCGGGATCGTGTCCGCGCGCGACCTCGGCGGGCCGCGGGGCGCGGCGATCCGTGGGCACCGCACGGTGGCCGACCTGATGACGCCCCAGGTCGTCGCGGCGGCGCCCGAGACGACGGTCCGCAAGGCGGCGCAGCTGCTGCGCGGGCGCGTGATCGGATGCCTGCCGGTGGTCGATGGCAAGCAGCTCGTCGGGATCGTCACGATCACGGATCTCCTCGACCTGCTCGGGCGCGGGGCCGATCGCCCCGCGGCCGAGAGCCCGCCGCGGAGCTCGAAAGGCGGCGGGGCCCGCAAGGCTGCACCTCCCCGGGTCAAGCCACGGCCGATCCAGGGCAGCTCGCGCACCTGACCCCGGGACCGCCATGATCAAGATCCTCATCATCTTCGCGAGTCACGTTGGTCAGACAGCACGGCGCCCGACGCCGGTGAGCCTCGGCACGCCTGATGCTCTGATCTCGGGCATGACCGCAGGGTGCTCGCTCGTCGTCCTCGCCCTCACGGCCGGCTGCCAACCTGCTGCGCCGTCGCTTCCGTGGTTGCACGGGCTCGGTGAGGTGGTCGCCTCGACCGAGGACGTCACGGACGTCGGCGACCTCCTCGCGGAGGGGTGCGGCGCCGGCGCCAGTCGGACCCTGCGCCTCGTCGCCGACGTCACGGGCACGCCAGCGCTGGAGACCGTCACGGCTTCGTACAGCGGCGGGCTCGTCGTCACGGATGCCGAGCACCACGTGCTCGCTCGCGGCGCGGGGTATCCCTGCGAGGGATCCGCGGACGAGCTCGACACCCTCGCCGTCGGGGGCGCCTACGGTCACCGCACCGTGGTGATCGCCGCGACGGCCGGCGGACGGCGGGAGACGGCCACCTGGGTCGGGCTCTTCCGGCCGGGCTTCGGCGGGGCGCTCGATCCCGTGTTCACCGGCGAGGTCGAGCGCCGCGTCGGGGACGTCGTCGAGCGCGGGAACATCTGGCTCGTCCCGGATGGACTGCTCCATCAGCCACCCGGTGGCCCGACGTCGTACTGGCCGTTCGACCCCGTCGGTCATGCGTACGTCCCCTATGGTCCGCTCGAGCGGCGGGAGCCGCCCCACGTGCCGATCGTGGATTGGCCGACGACCTGATCGCGCCGCTCGGACCGCGCAGGCTCTGCGTGCGGCGACGTCCGCGCGCAAGGCCTGCCGGGAACGCGGCGGGGCAGACGAGGCGCGTGCTGGCTGAGCGCGTGCACGCCCCCGGTGCATGCAGGCCGACTCGTACGTCGATGCGCCGGGACCCCACGGCGCCGCATCCGGAGCTCGCCTCTGGTGGGTGAGCGCCGGCTCGCTCGTCGTCGCGGCTCTGTTCGCCGCGATCGCGCTCGGAGGCCTGCTGCTGCCGGCGGCGTACGCGCGCGAGACCGAGAACTGGGCGCTGCAGGCGACCGCGCAGGACTGGTTCGATCTCGTGATCGCCGCGCCTGGCCTGGCGATCGCGGCGCTGCGCGCGGCGCGAGGATCTCGCCGCGCGCAGCTCGTCCTCGCGGGCGCGCTGCTGTTCACCGTGTACACGCTCGTGATCTACACGTTCGCCATCCACCTGAACGCGCTGTTCCTGCTGTACTGCGCGGCCCTGGGTGTCGCGCTCTACACGCTGATCGCGCTCGGGGGGGAGCTCGCGCCAAGCGCCGCGCCGGCCGCGCCCGTGGTGGCCACCCCGCGACGCCTGGCGGGTGGCTTCCTCGTCACCGTGGGCGTGGCGTTCGGGATGCTGTGGTTGCTGCAGCTCGTGCCCGCAGCGCTCGAGGGTCGCGAACCGCCCGAGCTCGTGCAGACGGGCCTGTTCACGAACCCGATCCACGTCATCGACCTCTCGTTCATCCTGCCACTCCACATCCTCGCGGGCGTCATGCTCTGGCGGGGGCGCGCGCTCGGATGGGTGCTCGGGCCTGTCGTCCTCGCGTTCGATGTGCTGATGGCAGGGTCGATCGGCTTCCTGGTCGTGATGGTGGAACAGGCGACGCCCGGCGCCGGCTACGGAGTCGCGATCGCGATGGGCGCGGTCGCGCTGATCTCGCTCGGCCTGCTGATCGCGCTGCTGCGGAGCCCGCGCACCGCCGCGCCGCAAGCC
>JALZOI010000095.1 GCA_030857245.1 Myxococcota bacterium | reverse complement strand
GCGCAGCCGGGCGAGCTCGCCGCGCGCACCGTCCTCGCCGACGCGCTGCTCGAGCGCGGCGACCCGCGCGGGGAGCTGATCGCCCTGCAATGCTCCGCGAAGCCGGGCGCCGCGGTCCAGGCGCGCCGGCTGATCAAGGCGCACTGGACGGCGCTTCTGGGTGACCTCGCCCTCGTGCTCGACCCGCGCGGCACCGAGTTTCACCTCGGCATGCTCACGACGGTGCGCGTCGGCATCCCGCGCGCGCCGGCCTGGGCGTTCACGAAGGTGCACGATCATCGCGACCTCGCGACCGTCCGCACCGTGATGCCTGGTCAGGTCTCGCACGAGGAGTACGTCGCCTTCCTGAGCAGCCCGAACCTGCGCCCCGAGCGCGTCGGGTTCGATACCCCCGCGATGTTCTACGCGCTCGAGACGCTCGGCCGGTGCTGGCCGTTCCGCGCGATCGAGTACCGGTACCAGCACCTCGATCGTCGGGGCTCCGCCGGCGGGGTGCCGCCGCTCCATGGCGCGTTGCGCGAGGGCGCCGACTGGCTGCCCGACGTCGAGGAGCTCGTGCTCGATGATGCGGGCCACGTCCGCGTGCACGATCAGATGGCGGATCTCATCGAGCACGTGCCCGCGTGGTTTCCACGGATCGAGCGCATCGTCGTCCGCAGCACCCTGCCCGCCCGCGCGCTCGAGCGGTTCCGCGGGCTGCCGCGGGTCACGCTCGAGGCCCGATGCGAGGCCCGAGGCGACGCTTGATGGGAGCACCGTCGGCCCCAGCGATGGCAGCCCCGATGCTCGACGAGCTCCGCACCGCGGTCGCGGCGGCGAGCTGGCGCCCTGCCCTCGAGCTCGCGCTCGCCGCCTGGCGAGCCTGCCGCGCGACCGCGCTCGCCGATCTCGTCGATCGACTCGCCACGCGCTGCGAGCCGCCGGCGGCGCCGCGCCAGGGCCAGCAACCGTGGTGGCTGGCGCACGCCACGACGTACGATCCCGTCGTCGTGACGACGCTCGCGGCGAGCGCGGACACGCTGGCGCACAAATCCGAGATCTCGTGGGAGGCGATCGAGACCACGTGGGGCGCCTCGCGGATCGTGACGGAGCTGCGCACCGCCGCCGAGCGGGCCTACGAGGCCGGGCGCCAGGCCGCGTTCCCGTCGCGCGCACTCCTGAAGCCGATGTTCACGGCGATCAGCAACCGCAACCGCATCGCGCGGCTCGCGCTGATGGAGCGCTGGCCCGCGGATCCGCGCGTCGCGCGGGTGCTCGCAGGATGGTTCGCCGAGGCCGCGGTCGACTGGGCGTGGCCGCACGACGGCGCGGCGCTCCGGTTCTACGAGCTCCTCGCCGACGAGCTGATCCGGCACGCCGACGGCCGCACCATCGCCGTCGTGCAGCGCGTCGTCGACGAGCCGCGCGGCCGCACTCTCCCGATCCGCGACCTCCAGCGCGCGCTCGCACCGGGCGTCGTAGCGGCGATCGCCGCGCGGGACCAGCCGTTGTCAGCGCCGGTTGCCGGGGAGGTCGCGCGCTGGTGCCCGAGCCTGACGCCCGCGCGTGACCCCGATGACGGGCTCGACGAGCGGCTGCTGTGGCGGGACGCCGCGGGAGGCGACCTCGGCGCCCACCTAGTGCTCGCCGACGCGCTGCTCCAGCGCGGGGATCGCCGCGGCGAGATCATCGTGCTCGCGTGCTCCGAGGACCCCGTCCACCAGCGCCGCGCGCGCAGCCTGCTCGACGAGCACTGGGAGCACTGGCTCGGCGAGCTTGCGCTCGTGCTCGACCGCGGGGGCTGCCACTTCGAGCACGGCCTGCTCGTGCTCGCGCAGCTCGGCAACCCGCGGTCACCCGACTGGGCGTTCGCCCGGCTCACCAACCACCGGGAGCTGACGACCGTCCGCGCGATCCGGCCGAGCTACCACGTCACGCCGGCGCAATATCTGAGGTCCCTCGGCGCGCTCGAGCGCATCCCGCCCCGCCTCCGGCTCGCCTCGACAATGGTCGCCGGGCTCGCGCGGACGCGGCGGGACTGGCCGGTGCGCGAGCTCGAGTACGCCTCCAACTTCTTCGATCGGGGCTCGCCCGCCGCCGCGGGCGTGCCCGGGCTCGTCGACGGGCTCACGCTCGCCGCGGCGCAGCTGCGCGAGGTCGAGCACCTCGCGCTCGACTATCCCGCCGATCACGAGGACGAGCTGCCGGCGCTCGTCGCGGCGGCGCCACGGCTCTTCCCGCGACTGTCACGGCTGACGATCGACGCCGCGCGCTATCTCGACCCGCATCGCCGCGCGACGCTGCTCGAGCTCGCGAAGCAGCCGCACGTGGTGATCCACCACGGCTACTACCAGCTGTGACGCAGGTCCGACGGACCTGCCGACCGCGCGCTGCTACTCGGCAGCGGCGGGCGTGGCGGGCGCTTCGTCCTCGCCGTCGGCCTCGTCTTCGTCATCCTCGACGTCGGCGTTGATCGCGTCCTCGTCGAGATCATCCTCGTCATCGAGCTCCTCGGCACCGGGAGCCTGCTTGCCGGGCTGATCCTTCTTGTGCGTCATCTGCTGTGCGGCGACGGCGGCGGCGGCCTTCTTGGCCTCCTGCGCCTTGCGCACGACGCCCGGCTTGGGCGCGATGACCATGATCATGCGGCGACCTTCCATGTTCGGCGTCGCCTCGACCGTGGCGATATCCGAGCACAGCTCGACCACGCGGTTCAGCACGTTCATGCCGGTCTTCGGGTGCGTGATCTCGCGACCACGGAACACGACAGCGAGCCGCACCTTGTTGCCACCCTCGAGGAAACGACGGATGTGCTTCACTTTGAAGTCCATGTCGTGACCTTCCGTCTTCGGGCGGAACTTGATCTCCTTCGTCTCGACCGTGGAGGCACGCTTGCGCGCCTGCTGCTTCTTCTTCGCCTCCTCGTACTTGTACTTGCCGTAATCCATGATCCGGCAGACGGGAGGGAACGCGCGCGGCGAGATCTCGACGAGATCGAGGCCCTTCTCCTCGGCGAGGCGGAGCGCTTCGTGCGTCGGCATGATGCCGAGCTGCTCTTCCTCGAGGATGACCCGGATCTCCGGGACGCGAATGCGGTGGTTGATGCGCAGGCCGGCCTCGGGCCGGCGGCGATCAAAACGTCCAGGCGGCCGACCGTTCATCGCCGCGATCCGAAAGCAGTGTGAGTCATGAGCATGTGTTCTGCGAGTCTCCTCTGCCCTGGGGCAGGCGCAGGTTGTACCCCGCCCTTCCAGCAGGTGGGAGCCAGATTCCATCAATTCCTCCCGCGCTCGACGGCGGCGCGTCCCACGATCTCGTGCGGCGAGCGAGCGCCGCACGCCAGCAAGCCCTCACGAGAGGCGGCGGTCGCGCCCGGCATGCGGCAGCAGCCGCGCGGGATGGATCCGGACGTGCCGCGATCGCGCCGCGCTTACGGGCGCTCGGCCATCAGGACCGGCACGCTCGCGGTCGCGTCCGTGCGGGTCACCGGCTCGCACTCGCAGATCGCGGAGCACCCGTCACCATTGACGAGGTTGCCGTCGTCGCAGTGCTCGGCGGCATCGAGGACGCCATCACCGCACACCGGCGCGGGCGGTGGCGGCGGCTCGGACACGCAGGTCGCCGAGCAGCCATCGCCGCTCGTGGCGTTGCCGTCGTCGCACTGCTCGCCGGCCTCGACGACGCCGTTGCCGCAGACCGGTGCGGGAGGCGGCGGCGGCTCGGTCGGACACGTGCAGATGCACGTCGACGAGCAGCTGTCGCCGTTCGTGGTGTTGCCGTCGTCGCACTCCTCGCCGGCCTCGACGGTCCCGTTGCCACAGACCGGGCCGCTGGGCGGCGGCGGCGGCGGGTTCGGCGCATCGTCGCAGTGTCCGGGCCCGGTCCCGCCATTGTTGAAGCCGTCGAGCGCGCCGGCGACGCCGCTCGTGGCGCTCGGGCTCAGGTGGCCGGTGCCGACCGGCGGCACGACAAGGTTGCCGATCAGATCATCGGCGTCGTCGATCGCATCATCGATCGAGCTCGACGACGCGCCGTTCGCGAGGTTGAGCTTCGCCGCGATCAGCTGGTGCGAGAGCGAGATCAGCCCGTTGCCCTTCACCGGCGTGCGCAGGATCGAGAGCAGCTGGGCCTTCGTGTAGCTCACGCCGCCGAGCGCCAGCGACGCCACCGGCCACGCCTCTTCGTGGTTCTTCCAGTAGCCCTGGGTCAACGTGCAGTCGTCCCCTGCGTGCTCCTGGACGCCGGCGAGCTGCTGGCTGGTGCTGTCGTCGTCGGTGACGCAGCCGGCGGTTGCGACGAGCGCGAGAGCCGCGATCGCGGCGGAGATGATCTTGAGGTTGAACATGGTGGGCAGGCTCCTGTGGTTTCAGAGCAGCTAATGCCAGCAGCGTGCCTTACATATTTTTGCGAAGGTTCAGCTGCTTGGGCCGGCTCCACTGTGCGTGAGCGCCATACCGACGTTCCACCGCCGTGCTGAATCTGCCTCGCTCGTAGCGGCCGCCCAACGCGCCAGTTGTGGTCGTGCGCTACCGCCGCTCGCGCGGCGCGTTCGCTTCGGCGATGAGGATGTCGATCTCCGTGTGCCCGTACTGCTTGCAGAGCAGGCGTAGCGCCTCGGTGTCCACGTCGGGGTTCTCCTCCAGCACCGCCACGACATCCGCCAGATCACGGCGGGCGCCTGCATACAACTTCAGCAGGATCAGGTGCGGCAGGGTCACGCAGCGCAGGCTGGAATGCTCGTCGATACGCACGGCATCCGTGATCATCGCGCGCGCCGGCAAGCGGAGGGGACGGTGGGGATTCAGGAGGTTCACGACATCCACGGGCTCGATCGGATCCCCGTCGTCCGCCGCTGCCTTCCACACGCGGAGCAGGCCGCCGAGGTCATCGTCCGCATCGGGGAAGTTGAGCTTGGTCTTGAAGCCGTCCGCTTCGAGGGCTTGTTGCAGCCGCGGCAGCTCCGTGTACGGGTCCACCATCGACGCCAGGTCGATGTCGGACGTTCCGCGCACGTAGCCATGCACGGCCAGCGCACTTGCGCCGATGAGCGCGGTCTCGATGTTCAGGCCACGAGCTGTCGCAGCGACATGCTCAGCGAGCTCGACGGGCGATGCTGCTTCGGACATTGCTCGCCCGCGTCTTCAATGAGCGGCCCAGGCGGCCCAGCTTGATGGCGGCGTTGAGGCGCTCGAGAGCCGTCGTTCCACCCGTGGACGCCCGGTCCATCCCCGAGGCGCTCGCGCTCGGTCGACGTACCGACCTGGTCGCCGTGTCCATGTCCCCAGGGTGGGCGTTCTGGCGCGCCTGGTCAAGCGAGAGGTCTCCGCGAACGGCCACCCGATCTGCCGAGGGCTGGGACCGCGCCGAACCACCCGCGCCGAAACGAAATCAGCCGGCGCGTGACGCGCCGGCTGTCTCGTTTCCCAATCGTCGTAGGCACATGCGGGATTGAACCGCAGACCCCCACCGTGTCAAGGTGATGCTCTCCCACTGAGCTATGTGCCTGTGGTGCGGTTTAACTACTAGCGACCGCGCGAGGAGTCAAGACGCCGGGACGCGGAGGTGACGGACCCCGTCACGGACGGCGGGATCGACCCGGCTCGATCCGCCGGCGCGCTGACCCCAGCGTCACAGCAGGGCGCGACCCGCAGCTTTCGGCGCCCGAACAAGCGGTGTAGGCTTGACGGGTTAGACAACCTTACGAGACCCATGGCGGGTCCGACGTCGTGGGGCCATTCTCCACCAGGGCCATGACACTCATGTCACGGCCAACGATCGAACCCGAAGCGAACGTGACGTGATCCAGGTTGGCCAGGTCCTCGACAAGTACGAGCTGCTGGAGCGCGTCGGCCAGGGCGGCATGGCCGTCGTGTATCGCGGCCTCGATCGCTCGCTGAAGCGCGTCGTCGCGGTGAAGATCCTGCACAAGCACCTCTCGGACTACCAGGAGGCGCGCGATCGGTTCGAGCGCGAGGCGCAGGCGGTCGCGAAGCTGCGCCACGAGAACATCCTCGAGATCTTCGACTACTCGGGCTCCGAGGACGCCGCCGCGCTCGGCTCGAGCTACATCGTCACCGAGTTCATCGAGGGCGGCACGCTCAAGCAGGTCATCACCGACCGGCCGATCCAGTTCCCCGAGGTCGGGGCGATGGTGATCCTGCAGGTCTGCCGCGCTCTCGCCCACGCGCACTCCGCGGGCATCCTGCACCGCGACGTGAAGCCCGAGAACATCATGATCCGCTCCGACGGGGTCGTGAAGCTGATGGACTTCGGGATCTCGCACATGGTCGACCTCGAGCGGCTGACCGTGACCGGCCAGCTGCTCGGCTCGCCGGCGTACATGGCACCGGAGCACGTCGAGGGCCGCCCCATCGATTATCGCACCGACGTGTTCGCGGCCGGCATCGTGCTCTACCAGCTCACCGTCGGGAAGCTGCCGTTCGAGGGGAAGAACCCGCACGAGGTGCTGAAGCGGATCGCGGAGTGCCGGTTCGTCGACCCGCGGCAGGTCAACGCGCGGATCGGCAACCGGCTCGGTCGCATCATCCTGCGCGCGATGGCCGCCGAGCCGAACGACCGCTATCCCGCGATCGGCGAGATGGTGATCGCGCTCGAGAACTACCTCGAGGAGAGCGGGATCGCCGCCGACAAGGTGCAGGCCGAGCTCGGCCGCTACTTCGCGAGCCCGCCGTCCTACGAGCTCGCGCTCGAGGAGCGGCTGATCGATCACCTGACGAGGCGCGGCCAGACGTTGCTCGCCGAGGACGACCGCGCCGGCGCGCTCGACGTGTTCGACCGCGTGCTGACGATCGACGCCGACAACGCGAAGGTGATCGCGATCCTCGACGGCATCAACCGCCGCGCTCGCATCAAGGCGACCGTGATGGCGGTCGGCGCCGCGGGCGTGATCGTGTTCGGCGCGTACATGATCCATCGCCGCTCGCAGCCACCCGAGAACGACGTGCCGATCGAGCTCGGGCACGGCTCGATGCCGTGGACGCCGGACCGCACCGTGGTCATCCAGCGCGAGGTCGAGCCGCCGCCGATCGATGCCGCCGTCGCGCTCGTCGAGATCCCCGATGCCGGCGCCGGCGTGGCAGGCCGGCCGGTCACGCCACCAGCCGGCGGCCCGGATGGGCCGGGGTCGAGCGCGGGCAAGTCGACGACGTTCCGGATCTCGCCGTGGAAGGACGCCGAGTACCAGGTCGGCGATGATCCCGTGTGGCGGCCCGCGCCGGTCGATGGCGTGGTCACCGTCACGCTCACCGCCGACACGATCGTGCAGGTCAAGAATCGCAGCGGCTGCTGCGTCAACGAGAGCCAGGTGATCCGGCCCGGCGTCCCGGGGACGACGATCACCACGCTCTTCAAGGCCGCGACCATCGTCTTCGAGTGCAGCGACGCCACCGCCGGCGTCAACGTCGACGGGCTCTCGGTCCGGCTCGGCAGCCCTCACACGATCGCGTTCGACACCGCGACCTCGGCGACGCGCAGCGTGAAGGTGGAGTTTCTGGGCGAGCACGTCGTCAACACCGCCAAGATGGTGACGGTGAACGCGGGCAAGAGCGAGCGGGTGACGTGCGAGCCCCGCTGATCACGGGCCTCGTCGTGGCGTCCTGGCTCGTGGCCGCGGCCGCCGCGGCGGGCCCGGCGCAGGATCTCGACCGCGCGCGCAACAACTTCCGCAGCAAGGACTGCGCGTCGGCCACGCCGATCCTCAAGGATCTGCTCTACCCGACGCCGCAGCTCGCGCGGACGTCCGATCTCGTCGAGGCGCACGTGCTGCTCGGCGTCTGTCACTACGAGAGCGGCCGGCGTGACGAGGCGAAGAGCGAGTTCGAGGCGGCGCTCGCGCTCGATCCCACGAAGACCCTCGAGCCGCTGCTGTTCACCGAGAGCCAGGTCCGGCTGTTCGACGAGAGCCGCGCGGACGTCGCCGCGCGCGTCGAGCGGGACCGCAAGCTGCGCGAGCTCGAGCAGGAGCGCGAGCGCTTCCGCCGCCTCGTCGAGAGCTCTCAGGTCTACGAGACCCGCTCGTACTTCGTGACGTTCCTGCCGTTCGGCGCCGGGCAGTTCCAGAACAAGCAGACGACGAAGGGCATCCTGTTCGCGACCGGCCAGGGCGCCACGTTCGGCGCCAGCGCGGGCATCTTCCTCTACCTGGCCAGCAAGTACGGCCTCGACGCTAAGGTCCCGCTCGAGGACGGTCCACGGATCCGGCGGCTCCAGCAGATCGAGATCGGCACCGGCGTGGCGTTCTTCGCGGTCTACGCGTGGAGCGTCGTCGACGCACTCCTCCACTACAAGCCGCGCGAGCAGATCGAGGTCGATCCGGCCCTGCTCGAGGATCTCAAGAAGCGGTCGGCACCCAAGAAGACGTCGCTGCGCGATCGCATTCGCTTTGGCCCCGTGCTGCTCCCCGGCGGCGCGGGCCTTGGCCTGTCCCTGGAGAACGACTAGATGCCTTCCCTACGCCTCACCGCGCCCGGCCATCCGGCCACGGTCTACAACCTCCACAAGAAGATCACCTCGCTCGGCTCGGGCCCCGACAATGACATCGTGCTGCCCGACCCGCTGCTGACCGACGGCTACGCGATCCACTTCGACGGTCAGACCTACACGGTGTTCGCGCCGCGCAAGACCGAGTTCGTCGTCAACGGCAAGAAGCGCAGCAAGCACAAGCTGACGCACGACGAGCGGCTCGTGATCGGCGGCTGCGACCTCCGCTTTGTCATGGTCGACGAGGCCGGCCCGGTCGAGGAGGAGGCCGCCGGCACGATCGCCGACCTCGACGCGTACACCAAGCTCTACGAGTTCTCGGAGCGGCTGATCCACCAGCGCGACCTCGGCGAGCTACTCGACGCGCTGATGGACGCGGTCATCGAGATCACGAACGCCGACAAGGGCTTCCTCGTGCTGCTCGAGGGCGAGACGGTCGACGTCAAGGTCGCGCGCAACCTGAACCGCGAGAACATCGCCGACGCGGTCACGCAGCTCTCGGACTCGATCATCGCCAAGGTGGTGCGCTCGCGGAAGCCGGTGATCGTCTCCGATGCCCTGCGCGACGACGAGTTCTCGTCGAGCAAGAGCGTGATGCAGCTCAAGGTCTCGAGCGTGATCTGCGTGCCGCTGCTCGACCGCGGCCGGCTGCTCGGCCTGATCTACGTCGGCAACGACTCGATCCGCGACCTGTTCCAGCAGGACACGCTGCGCGTGCTGACGGTGTTCTCGTCGCAGGCGTCGTTGATCGTGGCGAATGCGCTGCTGATGAACGAGCTCAAGGTCGACAACAAGCGGCTGCACGATCGGCTCGAGCAGTACCGGTTCGGCGAGATCGTCGGCACCAGCCCGCCGATGCAGGCGGTGTTTCGCAAGGTCGAGAAGATCAGCGCGACCGACATCTCGGTGATGATCACGGGGGAGACCGGCACCGGCAAGGAGCTGATCGCGCGCGAGATCCACAACCGCTCGCCGCGCACCGGCAAGCCGTTCATCACGATCAACTGCGGCGCGATCCCGGAGAACCTCCTCGAGAGCGAGCTGTTCGGGCACGTCAAGGGTGCGTTCACCGGCGCGGTCGCGAACAAGCAGGGCAAGTTCCAGGCGGCCGACGGCGGCACGCTGTTCCTCGACGAGATCGGCGAGATGCCGATCGAGCTACAGGTCAAGCTGCTGCGCGCGATCCAGGAGCGCGTCGTGTTCCGCGTCGGCGACACCCGGCCCGAGAACGTCGACATCCGCATCCTCGCCGCGACCAACCGCGAGCTCGAGAAGGAGATCGCCGCCGGCCGGTTCCGCGAGGATCTCTACTACCGGCTCAACGTCGTCGGCGTCGAGCTACCGCCGCTGCGCGCCCGCGGCGACGACGTGCTCGTCGTCGCGCGTTATCTGCTCTCGCGCTACTCGCGCGAGTACGACGCCAAGGTCAAAGGCTTCTCGCCGAACGCGGCGGTCGCGATCCGCAAGCACAACTGGCCGGGCAACATCCGCGAGCTCGAGAACCGGATCAAGAAGGCGATCGTGCTCTGCGACTCGAGCGTGATCGGCCCCGACGACCTCGGCCTCACCGGTGACGCACTGCCCCAGATCCTGACCCTCGCGGAGGCCAAGGATAAGTTCCAGCGCGACTACATCAACGAGGTCCTCGCACTCAACAACGGCAACCGCACCAAGACCGCTCGCGACCTCGGCGTCGATCCGCGCACGGTGTTCCGCCACCTCGAGAAAGAGGGTGGCGACGAGGCCGAGGGCGCGGTGTGAGGAGGAGGCGCGCCAGGGCCGCCAAGGATTCCTGAAGGAACGCACCTGCCCTTCCATCTTCGTTCGCGCCATGACCGAAATGTCTCAGTCCACCCTCGGACGCACCCCGCGATTCACGCCCAAGGGCGCGACATCACAGGCTCGCTTGCGCCTGGCGCGTCGGCTGCATGAACGGTATCCGCTCGTGGGGATCCTCGTCTTGCTCGTGCTGTCCAGCTGCGTGATCCCGCCCTCGTTGTCGGTCGACAACCAGGACGCGGGCATCAACTCGCCGCCAGCGATCCTCGCGGTCCGCAGCGACCAGTCCGAGCTGCCCGAGCCCGGCCCCGTCGTGTTCGCCCGCGGCGAGGGCAGCCTCAACGTCCAGCTGATCGACACCGACCTGCTCGACACGCTCTACGTCCGGGTGTTTGTCAACTACACGATCGACGACCCCAAGCCGCCACGCTCGACCTGCACCGCGCCCCCACCCCAGACCGCGAGCGCGACGCGCAACGTCACGTGTGACCTGACCGCGCTGTGCTCGATGACCGACGTCGGTCTCGACGAGCACGACATGACGGTCGTCGTCTTCGATCGCCAGCCGCTCGAGTCCGGAAGCCCGCCGTTCCAGGCGATGCCCGAGGGCGGCCTGTCGACCGGCAAGTTCTTCCACCTCAAGTGCCAGGAGGGCTCGTGACGAGCCGGGCGGTCCTCGCGACGGTCGCGACGGCGCTGTGGGTGGGTGCGCTCGGCGCGCTGTCGGCGTGCCTCTCGGTGCCCGGCGGCGAGGTGCCGATGTGCAACACGAGCGCGGACTGCAACGAGAGCGCCGGCGAGATCTGCGACGAGGGCATCTGCTGGGGCGATCCGCCGCCCAACACCGTCGCCGCCGTGATCTCGCCGCCGAGCGCGCGCGCCGACCTCGTCTCGCGCGAGCTCGCGGTGCTGCCGATCCACCAGGACGGCTGGATCGACGAGCTCCGCCTCGAGAAGCCCGCGCTCTACACCGCCCAGCTCGCATGTCAGCCGCCGCTCGCCTGCGAGGGCTCGATGCTCGGCGCGACGATCACGGTGACGCGGCCCGCGTCGTTCCCGGGCGGGCCCGGCTTCCGCGCGGTCGTGACCGCGACCGGCACCGACCCCTTCCAGCTCGCGGTGCCGGCGAGCAGCGACGCGACGTACACCGTCACGATCGTCCCCGCCGGCCGTGATACGCCGACGACGACCTCGCCCGCGCAGCTGCTGCCGCCGCTCCGCACGACCCTCGTGATCGCGGGCAACGCGAGCGGTCGCGTGTTCGAGCTCGGCGGCCTCGGGCTGCCGACGATCAGCGGCATCCTCCGCAACGAGCTCGGGCAGGCGCTGCCGAACTACCGGCTCGTGGCGCTCGGCCGCTGGGACAGCACGGCGGCGCCGACCGAGGTCTCGACCGTCGACTACACCGGCAGCGATGGCCGGTTCCAGATCCAGCTGTCGGCCGGGCTGGTCGGCAGCGTCGAGGTCGTCGCGCGCCCCGTCGGTCCCCCGCTCCGCCCCACCCTCCACCTCGCGGGGATCTCCGGCGAGGCCGGCGCCGCCAGCGTGACGCTGAGCTACCCGGCCGGGATCGGCGCGGCTCGCCCCGTCGAGCTCCAGGTCGAGGGCGTCGGCGGCAACGGCGAGATCATGCCGGTCCGCGGCGCACGCGTCCAGATCGTCGGACGCGTCACGACGACGACGACGATGGCACCAACTGCTGCCGCGTCGTCGGTGTCCGCGACGTTCAGCGCCGAAGGCACCACCAACGACAACGGCACCGCCACGCTGATGGTCCTCGACGGCGCCGCCTTCGCGCAGAGCTACCGGCTCTCGATCGTGCCGCCGCCCAACGCCACGATGGGCGTGCTCTACGACGAGGCGCTCTCGCTCCTCGGCCCGATCCCGAAGAAGCGGCTGCCGAACCGGCTCGCCCTGCGCGGCGTCATTTACGACTCGCGGGGCGAGCCGCTCAAGGACGTCGCGGTCACCGCGCGACCGTCGCTCCGCTTCGTGTGGAGCCTCGACGCGGCGCCGCAGTCGTTCCTGACCGCGATCCCGCCGTCGACGGCGACGACGCCGAACACCGGCGAGTTCGTGCTCTGGGTCGACGCCCACCTCGCCGACACCTGGGGCCACTACGACCTCGCGTTCGAGCCGACCACCGGCACCGACGCGCCCAACTTCACGGTCTCCGGGATCGAGCTGCCGCGCCTCGCGTCGCAGACCGCCGTCGATCTCCCCCCGGTCACGCTCCCCGATGCCGCGTTCGTCCGCGGCACGATCCTCGACCACAAGGGCGAGCCGCTGAAGGATGCCGAGCTCAAGCTGTTCCGTATCGACGAGCTCGGCGCGCTGTGCGGCCTCGTGCGGAACCCGCCGGCCAGCTGCTCGGTGCCAGCCACGCTGGTCGGGCGCGGCGTCGCCGACGACGCGGGCCGCGTCCGGCTCACGCTGCCGCGGCAATAGCGGGCGCCGGGAATCGCGCTTGACCGGCCCGAGGGTCGCGACTAAGGTTCGCGGCAACTCTAGGTCTGCTGAAACAAGATGATTTCTGATTGCGAAGCTCGCGAGCGGATGGCGCCGATGTCCGGTGCCGCGCAACGCGAGCTCTGCTTCGATGAGGGCCTCTGGGGCAACCACGGACGATGTCGTCCGGTGCTTGCGAATCCCCAACCGTCCCATCGGCCAGCGCTCCGACTGGATGAACTCGGAGAGCACACAACCCCGCCGCGACGCGTTGCGGGGAAGGACGAGGTTCTGACCGATGACGAACGATTCCCTGCCGCACGACGGCGAGCTGCCCAACGGCTCGGCCGGCGTGGCGGACGCGGCGACGATCGCCGCTCTCACTGCTGACACCACCGCCGACACCACCACCACCACCACCGACGCCGCCGCGGACGCGGTCCCCGAGAAGGCGCCGAGCTTCGACGATCTCCCCGGCCTCCACCCCGACATCAAGCAGGCGCTTGATGACATGGGCTACTTCGCGCCGACCGCGGTCCAGACGGCCGTCTACGTCCCGGTGAACGAGGGCAAGGATCTCCTCGTCCAGTCGCGCACCGGCACCGGCAAGACCACCGCGTTCGGTCTGCCGATGATCAACAAGCTGGTCCCGACGCACCGCGCCCCGCAGGCGATGATCCTCGCGCCGACGCGCGAGCTCGCGCTCCAGGTCGCGCGCGAGCTGACGAACATCGGCAAGCACCGCGGGATCATCATCGAGGCGATCTACGGCGGCGCGCCGATCGGCAAGCAGATCGAGAACCTCAAGAACGGCGTCCACATCATCGTGGGCACCCCGGGTCGCGTGCTCGATCACATCGGTCGCCGCACGCTCGACACCCGCGCGATCACCACGTTCGTGCTCGACGAGTGCGACGAGATGCTCTCGATGGGCTTCCTCGAGGACATCGAGCGCGTCGTCTCGGCGCTCCCCGAGAAGAAGCAGACGCTGCTGTTCTCGGCGACGATGCCCGACGAGGTCGGTCGCTACGCGCGCCGGCACATGGTCGCGCCCGAGCAGATCTCGCTGTCGCGTGATCAGATCTCGGTCAGCGACATCCACCACGCGTACTACATCGTCAGCGGCATCGCCCGCAGCCGCGACCTCCTCAAGATCCTCTACGCCGAGGAGCCGGAGAGCGCGATCATCTTCTGCAACATGCGCGACGAGACGACGATGGTCGCGAAGTACCTGCAGAAGCAGGGCCTCGACGCCGAGCCGCTATCGAGCGACCTGTCGCAGAACGACCGCGAGCGCGTCATGGGCCGGATGAAGGCCAAGACCCTGCGCTACCTGTGCGCGACCGACGTCGCCGCCCGCGGCATCGACATCTCGAACCTGTCGCACGTCATCAACTACTCGGTGCCGGAGTCGCCCGAGGTCTACGTGCACCGCACCGGTCGTACCGGTCGCGCCGGCCGCAAGGGCACCGCGCTCTCGATGGTCGGCCCGCGCGAGCTTGGCAACTTCCGCTACGTCCGGCTGACCTTCGGCATCAAGCCCGAGGAGCGGCTGCTGCCGAAGGACGACATCTTCGTCGGCAAGCTCAAGGTGCCGCTGCCGCCCGTCGGCACGCCGCAGCCGCCTGACCCCGTCCAGATCCTGATCCGCGGCGTCACCAACACCGCGAGCGAGCTCGAGCGGCAGATCTTCGAGAAGCTGCTGTCGTCGCAGAGCGGCAAGCGCGTCCTCGCGGCGCTCGTGGCCGAGAAGCTCGACAAGCTGTCGACCCGCGCGAAGCCCAAGCGGGAGCACACGCCGCGCGTCGAGCACGCTGCCGACGAGGCGTTCGCCCCGGCCCCGGCGCCGGCAGCGGGCGAGACCCGCAGCGAGCGCCCCGAGCGCTCCTTCGATCGCGGCGATCGCCCGGAGCGTTCGTTCGATCGCGACCGCGGCCCGCGGCCCTACGATCGTGACCGTGGACCTGGTCCCGGCGGCGAGCGGGGCGAGCGTGGCGGCGGTGATCGCGAGCGCCGGCCGTGGCGTGGCGACGACCGTGGCGGCGCCAGCGCGCCACCGAATGGCGAGCGCAACTTCGACCGTGACCGTCCGGCAGGTGACCGTCCGGCCGGCGACCGCCCGCTGAATGATCGTCCTGCGGGTGACCGCCCGACCGGCGATCGCCCGGCGGGTGACCGTCCCGAGCGCAGCGCGAGTGATCGCCCCGAGCGCACCGGCGGCGACCGTCCGTACGATCGCGACCGCGGTGGCCGCGACCGCGACCGTGGTGGCCGCAGCTTCGACCGCGACCGTGGCGG
>JALZOI010000626.1 GCA_030857245.1 Myxococcota bacterium | reverse complement strand
GCCCAGGGCGCGAGCCGCGGCCGCCCGGACCTGGGGGACGTCGTCGCGGGAGAGCTCGAGGAGGAGGTCGAGGCCGGTCCCCGTCGGTGCGACCGACATGGCGACCGCCTCGCGGACGAAGCTCGAGGGGTCCCCCGCGGCCCTGTGGAGCGCCGCGGGATCCCCGGCGACGCCGAGCTTGCCGAGGGCGAGGGCCGCGACCCGCCGGTCGGCCCAGGGCGCCTGCGCCACGGTCCGCGCCAGCGTCGCGACCAGGGCGGGGGGCGCGCTCCCCCGGCGCTGGGAGATCACCACGATCGCGTTCATCGCGGATGCTCGCACCTGATCCGTCGGATCGCCGAGCGCCTTGGCGATCGCGGCGTCGGCGCCCTGGACCTTGCCGCCATCGAGCTTGGCGAGCACGGACACCGCGAGCGCGCGGACCTTCGGATCCTCGCTGGCGAGGTGCGAGCTGACGGCCGGGGCGATCGTGTCGGCGATCCGCGCGAGCGCCGCGGTGACCTTGGCGTCGGTGGTCGGCGGCGCGAGGGCGCCGAGCGCGACCGAGCTCGGCGCACCGTCGAGATCCGCGAGCACGGACACCACGACGTCGCGGTGCTCGGCGAGCGCGTCGAGCAGACCCTTCGCGATGTCGTCGGCGTGGTCGGTGACGAGCTTGGCGTGCGCCGCCGGCCTGGGCAGCGAGCCGGGCAGCGCCGCGATCGCCGATCCCGGATCGTACTTGCCGCGCGCCAGCGGGTAGTCGCCGAGGCCCGCGACCGAGACCGGCGCGAGGCCGGCGCCGCTGACCCGGCCGATCGCCCAGACCAGCTCGTCCGAGGACCGACCCGCGCGGGCGAAGTACGCGCGGATCAGCGGGCCGAGGCTGCGGCCCTCGCCGATCTGGCCGAGGCCCCACGCGGCGAGGCGCTGGGCTTCGCCGCGGTTGTCAATCAACGCGGCGAGCAGCGCCGGGATGCCGGCGGCGCTGCGGCGCGCGCCGATCGCATAGGCGCAGGCCGCGCGCGTGGTGTCGTCCTTGCGCGCCTCGCCGAGCGCGGCGAGCAGGGCAGGGCCGATACGTGCATCGTCGATCTGCGCGAGCCCGAGGCACGCGAGCGTCTGCACCGACGGCCGGCGATCGCCGAGCGCCTTGAGCAGCGCCGGCACCGCGCGGCGATCGCCCGAGCGCCCGAGCGTGAACGTCGCGGCCTCGCGCATCGCGATCTCGGGGTGCTCCATCAGCGGCAGCACGTCGCCGAGCACCTTGGGATCCCCGAGCCGGCCGGCCGCGACGAGCGCATCGACCCGGACCTCGCGATCGAGCGACTCCTGCAGCGTGCCGATGTGGCGGACGTCCTTCGGCGGCTCCTGGCGCGCCATGTGGACGAGCGGCGCGGCGGCACCCTTGTTGCCGAGGTGGCCGAGCACCGAGACGGCGACCCGCTGCTGCGCCGGCTCCTTCTCGTCGCGCAGCGCCTCGAGCAGCGGCTGCAGCCCGTGGCCGCCGATCCGCTGGAGCTCGAGCCGCGCCGCCTTCCTGATCTCGGCGTTGCCGTGGCGCTCGCGCTCGACGAGCCGCGGCACGTAGCGGAGGTAGAGGTCGACGAGCACGCGCCGGTACACCGGCTTGTGCGCCATCATGAACGACAGCGGCGACAGCACCTTCTCGAGCTCGCCGAGCGAGTCGGTCATCTCCTCGAGATCGATCGCCTCGCGGCCGGCCCGGCCGACCACTTCCTCGTCGGTGGCGCTGCGGATCACGCCGCGCAGCAGCTCGGCGGCGCGCTTGGGCTGGCCGCCCTGGACGTAGAGCTGCGCGAGCGCGAACTGCGCCTTGCTGTTGCGCGGATCGAGCTGCAGCACCTTCTCGTACGCGCCGATCGCGTCGGTGAAGCGCTGCATCTCGACGTAGCGCTCGCCCATCCGCTCGTAGCCCGTGGGGTCACGCGGGCTCTTCGCCACCGCCATCAGCTGGTACTTCTCCGCCTCGTCGTCCTTGCGCTCCTCGGTCTTGATCTCCGAGATCTGCATGTAGACCTCGCGCTCGCGGCTGGGCACCGCCTTGGCGAGCTCGAGCAGCGAGTCGACGGCCTCCTTGTAGCGGCGCGCAGTGCGCAGCTGCTTCACGAGGTCGGTCAGCAGATCGTAGTCGTCGGCGACCTTCTTGCGGAGCGCGACGAGCGTCGCGATCGGCTCGCCCTTCTTCGGGCGCTTGCCATAGTACTCGACGAGGAAGTAGCCCGCCTCGACATCGCCGGCGGCGAACTTGCTCTCCCACTCGGTCCGCTTCGCCGTCTCCTTCGCGCCCCACCGCGTGATCACGGTGACGTAGTTGCGGCGCGCCTCGCGGCGGGCGAGCCGGTCGGTCGGCTTGCTGCCGAGCAGCGCGAGCACCTTCTCCCAGTCCGCCGCGGCCTCGGGCCAGCTCTTCTTGGTCTCGTAGACCCGCGCACGACCCTTGTAGAGATCGGGGTTCTTCTCGTCGAGCTTGATCGCCTTCGCGTAGCTCGCGAGCGCGTCCTGATCGTAGCCGTGCTCGGCCATCACCTCGCCGAGCTTGGCGTGCGCGGCGGCCTTGCCGCTGGCGGTGATCCGCTTCCACGTCGCGACCGCGCGCGCCTTGTCGCCCTTCTGCCAGTACTGCTCGCCGAGCGTCACGACGTGCGCCGGATCATCGGGCTCGAGCTTGGCAAGCCGCTCGTACTGCGCGATCGCCAGCTCCTCCTTGCCCCACCGCTGGTAGAGGTCGGCGACCGCGGACAGCACGCCGGCGTCGCTCGGGAACCGGCCCTGCAGCCGGGTCAGCGTGTCGAGCGCCTTCTTCTCGTTGCCGCGCCGCCAGTAGCGCTCCGCGAGATCGATCTGGAAGCGGGCCTCGCCCGGCGCCGCGCGCACGACGGCCTCGTACTGCGCGAGTGCCTCGTCATCGCGGCCCGAGTTCTCGAGCAGCTGGATGAGGCGGCGCTGCGTGTCGAGCTCCCACGCGGCCTTCGCGACGGCGCGCTTGAGCGCGGTGATCGCCTTGTCCTGCGCGCCGGTCTCCTCGTAGAGCTTGCCGAGCGTCGACCACTCGAAGTGACCGCGCGCGCCCTCGGCCCACTCCTTCTCGTACCGGGCGAGCAGCGCCGGCAGCGCCTGCTTGCGCCGGAAGATGTCGACGATGCGACCGGTGAGCTCGACCTCGAGGTAGTAGCCCTTCGGGGCGAGCTTGATCGCGCGGCGGTACTCGACGACCGCCTCGTCATCCTGGCCCATGCCCTCGAGCGCCTGGCCGCGCCGCGCCACCACCTCGACGCGACGGGCCGGATCGCCGCCGAGCAGCTTCTCGGCCGCCGCGTAGCTCTCCAGGGCGATGTCGCGCTTGCCGGCCGCGAGCATCGCGTCGCCGCGCTCGAGCCAGAGCTGCGCGTTGTTCGGATCGAGCTCGAGGAACTGTTTGAAGTACGCGTTCGCGCCGTCGATATCGTTGGTCGCGAGGGCGAGATCCGCGAGCGCACGGAGCGCCTTCTTCTTCGCGTCCTTCGCGGACGCGTGGACGAGGGCCTTGTCGTAGGCCGCGCGCGCTTCCTTCGGCTTGTTACCCGCCTTGTGGAGCTCGCCGATCGACAGCCACGTCGACGCGTCGCTATCCTTCTGGCCGACTGCCTGGGTCCAGAACTCGAGCGCGCGCGGATCGTCGCCGGTCGCGCGGTGCAGCCGACCGAGCACGACGAGCGCCGCCCAGTCGGTGGCCTTCTTGTCGAGGACCTTGCCGTACTCCTCCTTGAGGAGATCGACGGAGCGGTACCGCCGGTACAGCTCGAGCAGCTTCGCGAGCGCCGAGCCGTCGTGCGGATTCTTCGCGAGGATCGCCTTGTAGCGAGCGACGACCGACTTGTCGAACGGGTCGCGCTGGACGCCCCAGTCGCCCGGCTGAGCGATGGCGACGCCGGGGGCGGCAGACGCCGCGAGGGACAACGCGAGCAGGAGCGGGAGGCGCCTCATCCAGCGTCGATCATAGCCCCTGGATCGGGGGCGTGCTCGCGGTGAAAACGACTAGATCAGGCGCGGATGCGAGCGAGCATCGACCCGAGGTTCTTGCGGCGCATCTCGATGCAGAAGTCGCGGACCGTGCGCGCCTGGCTGCGCGCCATCGCGAGGAAGCGCACCCCGAGGCCCGACGCGAGTCCGCTGTGGCGATCGTCCTTGCGATAGCAGATCTGACCGGACGCCCAGATCGAGTCATTGATTCCCGGAAGGTCGATCTCGAGCCCGACCACGAGGCCGGGTGGGGGAGCGAGCATCGAGATCGCGGACATCCGCAGCCCGGTATCGGAGATGTCCCCCGCGAGCGCCCGCACGGGGCGGTCGTGAACGTAGGAGGTCACCATCGTCTCGAAGGGGATCCGGAAGCCAAGTCGGCGCTCTTGCAAGGCAGGTACCTCAGGTGGTCAGATGTAGGATAAGAGCGTACCAGTGCCAGCGAGCGGACCAAGTTTTTCGCCGTTCCCGTTCGCGCAGCTGCGGCGGATCAGCCGGCGTGACGCCGCGTTCGAGTCCGCGCTCGCGCGCTGGATCGCCGCCCGGCCGCTCGGGCGCAGCACCGCCGGCGCACTCGCTGGCGTCGTCGGCGCAGCGGCCGGGGTGACGC
>JALZOI010000094.1 GCA_030857245.1 Myxococcota bacterium | reverse complement strand
GGCGCGAAGGTCGCGGGTTCGGCGGCAAGGCCGAGGGTGTCGAGGACCGCGCGCACGATCGAGGGATTGGCGACGAACGCGACGACGCTGCACGGGCAGTGGAGGACGTCGTCGGCGAACACGCGGCGTAACAGGTCGGCCCACGGCAGTCGGCGGGGACGCGAGCTGCGAGCGGATTCGGGATGCGTGCAGCTCGGGTCGGCCGCGTGATCGGGATCGGTGGGCACGAGTGCGCGGAGCTTTGCGCGGTGTTTGCTGGCGGGCCCGAACACGCCAGCGTAGCGAACCAGGTGTCGGCGCGGCGGTGGGATGATGCCGACGAGCCCGCGCAGAAAGGCGACGGGTTCGAGCACGAGGTGGGTGCGACCGTCGGGCCAGGGTGGCTTGAGCTTGTAGGAGATGCGGCCGTCGGCGGTCCACGCCAGTCGGTCCTGCGCGAACGCGGGGCGTGCGCCGTAGCGGCACAGTCTCTCGAGCGCTTGGCGATCGTAGTCGGCGATCACGACGGCGGCGTGGAGGGAGAAACCGTCGCACCAGGCACGGACGTGAAGGCGATCGCCGGTGATCTCCACGTCGTCGCGGCTCGGCCTGGACCTGCGCGAACACATCGGGGGCCGGAGCCTCGTCGAGGTCGTCGATCGCCTCGTTCGCGAGCCAACGCGCGACGCGACGCATGATCCGATCGAGGATCGCGAGCACGTCGGCGTTCCTCGGCACGGGGAGCAGCACGAACGTCAAGCCGTCGCCATCCTCCACGAACACGCCGTCGGGCACGACGAGGTGGAAGTGGACGTTCAAGTTGACCAGGCCACCGAACCTCTGCACGAACGTGATCGCGCCGGTGAGCGGTGTGCGATGCCGCGGGCACGCGATCACGGCCTTCGCGTCGACGTAGAGATCCGCGATCCGCCGGATCGTCACCTCGTCGACGCCGGCGCGCTCGACGATCATCGCCCACGACGCGGCGGCGACGTGCGCCTGGTAGTCCGCCAGGCCGCTCGTCAGGGTCTCGAGGAACGCGTGATCGAGCACGCGCCCGGGCGCCGCGGCCTCGCGCTCGAGGACGGCCTTGCCGATCCCGAGGAAGAACGCCTGGTCGCCGCGCGCGAGTTGGCGCTCGTAGGCATGAACGTCCCGGAGCTCGCCTGCGAAGTCCCTGCGCGTGTTCATTCGCCTCGCAGGCTGCGCCTTCCGACCACGACGCGCACTCCGACCGCGCACACCGCCAAGTCGTGTAGCTTCGAGCCATGGTCCCGGAAGACCGCGACAGTGATTACGTGATGACCGCGCGTCCATTCGGCTGGACGCTCTCAGGAGCAGGATGGGCGGTGGTAGCAGTGCGACTGTCCGCGCAACAAGCCGCCCTGGAGATGAACGCCTCCTACTTCCACGACTCCCTTCGCGACACCGCAACGGCCATCCTGGCACTCGACAACGGTGCCAAGGAAGCGCGCATCGTGCTGATGGACGAGCCGGGCGAGCACCACATCATCGTTCGTCGCGTCGATCACCAGTCGCTGGACATCGAAGTGAGGTGGTACGAAGAATGGCGTAGTTGGGGAGTTGGCAGCGAGGCGTTCGTGAACGTCGCGTCGGGCCGCGTTCGCTGGAAGACGTTCCGCGGCGCGGTGATCTCGGCTCTACAGGATCTGCTCCGGGAACACGGCGTGGAGGGCTACCGAAGCGAATGGGTGAAGCACGACTTTCCTGCCGACGAACTGCGGCGGCTCGAGGTGGGAGTCGGGTGACCCGCTCGGACGCCGGAGGCGCCGCACCGGCGCGGTGCGAGGGACGACGCCTAACCCCGGCAAGCTCGCACGGACGGCTCCGCCGGACACCCTGCCGGACCGCGACCACTACGAGCCCGCCGCCGTGAAGCTCTCGCACGCGCGACCGCTGCCATCGTCGTCGATCGCCGCGAGCCGCAAGCTCGGACTCATCGATTCCGAGACCACGGCGTACGAGGCGGTCGAACGCAAGGTCACGAGCCCCACGCACACGTCGCTCGGCTGGGCGATCGCGACGTACTTCGCGGGCATCCGGAAGCCAAGGAACAGCTGCTGCTGCGCGTCGGCTCGGACAGCGCCAGCGGGTTTCAGTGGGGCGATGCCGCGCCGATCTTCTTCTGCATCCCGAGCGCAGCCCACACGAAGCAAGACTTCGCGCAGGCGTACTGCCTGATGGACGAATAGCCGACGACTGCGGCTACTGCGCCGAGACGTGCGTCGTGTAGTCGGCCGCGGACAGCAGCTCGTCGACCTCGGAGCTCTCGTCGGCCTCGATCTCGATCATCCAGCCGATGCCGTAGGGATCGCTGTTGACGCTCTCCGGTGTGTCCTTGATCGCGCCGTTGACGGCGGTGACCCGGCCGGAGACCGGCGAGTACAGATCGGAGACGCTCTTGACGCTCTCGACGGTGCCGAACCGCGGCAAGGACGAACAAGCGGGGGGGGCCGGGGCGAGGCGGTGAGCTCGCGCGAGCACATCATGACCGCGTCGACGCGCGCCGCGGAGCTGTGCCGCCAGCTGCTCGCGTACTCGGGCAAGGGCCGGTCCCACATCGAGGAGGTTGCCCTCGACACGCTCGTCACCGAGATGATCGAGGTGCTCGCCGTCAACGTCGCGGCGCACGCGACGATCGAGCTCGTGCTCGCGACGCGCGGCACCGCGATCGTGGTGGATGCGACCCAGCTCCGGCAGATCGTGATGAACCTCGTCATCAACGCTGCGGAGGCGCTGACGACGTCCGCCCGCGGCACGATCACGATCACGACCTCCGTCGAGCAGCTCGACGCCGACACCATCGCGGCGACCTCACAGCCCGACATCGCGCCGGGGCGCTACGTGGCGCTCGAGGTCGCAGACGACGGCCCGGGCATGAGCGCGGACGGACGTCGCCGCGCAGATCTTCGATCCGTTCTATACGACGAAGGCAACCGGCCGCGGCCTCGGGCTCGCCGCGGTCGACGGCATCGTCCGCGGGCACCACGGCACGATGCAGGTCCACACCGAGCCCGGCCGCGGCACGTGCTTCAAGATCTTCCTGCCGGCGGGTGGCCACGAAACGGTGGCGTCGCCGCGGGGCGACGCGCCGACCTCGGCGGAGCCAGCGACGGTCGGCGTGGTCGACGATGACGAGCTGCTCCGCACCACGCTCGCCAACCAGCTCGTCGAGGCCGGGTATCAGGTGCACGTCGCAGGCACCGTGGGCGAGGCGCTCGAGCTCGCGCCGCGCGACCCCCATCAGCACCTTCCTGATCGATGCCACGATGCCCGACCTCAGCGGCCCCGCGCTCGCGGCACGGATCCGCACCCTCCAGCCGGAGGCGCACTTCGTGCTGATGTGCGGTACAACCGTGTCGAGATGCCGCGGCCGCAGCCGCGCACGCGCTTCCTGCAGAAGCCGTTCACGCAGCACGAGCTGCTCCGCGCGATCGAGCGCACTAGGGCGTGGAACCCGCGCCCGTTCTCGTCGTTGCGTGAATTCCCGAGCACCGGCGCGCGAGGTACGACCCGGTGTGGCCGGGTGGACGGCACCGCGTCGCGGTCAGCAGGCGGATTCGAGGCTGCGCAGCAAGCGCGACACGTTGACGGGCTTCGAGATGAAGTCCGCCTCGATGCCCGTCGGATCACCATAGGCCGAGACGACGATGACCGGGATCTCGCGGAGGCGCGGCTCGACCTCACAGGTCGCGAGGAACGAGTAGCCGTCCATGTCCGGCATGCGCAGGTCGACCACGATCGCGCACGGCGACTTCGCGGCGTCGTGCGTCGAGAGCCAGCTCAGCGCACTGCCGGCGGACGCGCAGGTCTCGACGATGTACCCGCGTCCGGCCAGCAGCTCGCGCATGCTCGCGCAGAAGTCTTCGTCGTCATCGATCACCAGGACGGTCTTGCCGCAGGGCTCTGATGGGTTCGTCATGTCGGTGCACCTTCTGTGCGGGGAGGCGTGCGCGGCCACCGGGTCGTGAAGGTCGTACCCTCGTCCTCGGTGGATTGAACTTCGACCGAACCACCGTGCACGCGGAGGATCTCGTTCACGATGTAGAGGCCAAGGCCGAGCCCCACGCGGCTGCTGGCACCGCGGCGGAACGGCTCGAACAGCTGCGGTAGCTGTGCGCGGGGGATCCGAGCGCCGCGGTTGTGGACCGAGATGCTGACCTCATCCGCGTGGCCGATCGCCCGCACCCTGATCGGGCCGATTCCGTGATTGAGCGCGTTCGTGAGCAGATTCGAGATCACCTGCTCCACGCGCTCACGATCCCAGAGGCCGCGGAGCTCACCGCTCTGCTCGAAGTGGATGGTGCGACTCGCGTGCAGCAGCGTGACCTCCTCGATCATCGCGGTGCAGATGTCGCTCATGTCCGTCGGCCGCGGCGCGATCGGGATGCCGCCCACGGCCTGGCCCCGCGTGTAATCGAGGATGTCGCGGATCAGCGCGGCCATCCGTTCGCCGTTCCGCGCGATCCGCACGACCGACTCGCGGTCCTTGTCGCCGAGGCTCTCGCCCATGAGCATCATGCGCGCCGACATCAGCATCGCGCCGAGCGGATTGCGGAGGTCGTGCCCGAGCACCCCGAGGTAGAGGTCCTTCGCGCGGTTCGAGGCCGAGGCCTCTTCCAGGGCCGCGCGGGCCTCGAGGATCTCCGCGTGCTGACGCGCGATCATCCGCTCGCGTTTGCGCAGCTCGCCGCCGCGCCGGAACAGGGTCAACAGGACTTCGAGCTTCGCCCGGAGCGCCTGCGCATCGACCGGTTTGGTGAGGTAGCCAAGGGCACCGAGCGCGTAGCCGCGGCGCTCGGCGAGCCAGTCCGGGGGCGTGTGCGAGAGGAACAGCACCGGGACGTTCCGCGCGTTCGCGTTGCGCCGGAGCTTCGTCACGATGTCGTAGGCGTTCGCGTCCGGGAGATCGACGTCGATCAGGATCGCCGCGAGCTCGCTCGAGACCACCGTATGGAGCGCCTCTTCCCCGGACGATACCTCGGCGACCCGCGCCAGGGGCCACACCATCGCGCGCAGGATCGCCCGGCTCTCCGCATCTGCGTCGACGAGCAGGATCTCCGGCTCGAGCTCCTCGTCGGGTTGATCGTGAGCGAGCAGCGGTAGGGGCAAACCTGTCACGAGCCGTTCAGGGGGTGAGACCCGCCGTCGGGGTCTCGTTCATCAGCAGCGCACCGGCACCGAAGTTCGTCGGCGAGCCGCAGGCGAGTGCGACGCGAGCGTCATAACACGGGATCCCCGCGCGGGAGCGATTGAGCGGATAGAAGCACCGCGCGCCTTGCACGTCCCACTCGGCCTCGATCACCCAGTCCTCGGTGTCGTCCTGGATTCCGAGTCCGTCGTAGACGTTCACGCGGTTGCCGTCCTGCGTGTAGGACGTGCCGTCACCGCAGTAGTCACCGCGGAGCATGCGGATGCAGGAACGGTGGTGACCTGCGAGGCTCACGCCGCCTTGCGCCGACCAGGGCTCGTAGCCCATCGCGATGCACTTGCCGATCGCGCCCTGTCCCTCGCACGCGAACGTGAACTTGTCGCTGCTCGCGACGTGGCCGCCGCCGCCCGCGACGCCCTGGCGGTGATCCCAGATGCCGTTGACGGGGATCGCGGCGATCGGACCGGACGCGTTCGCGCAGACCGGGTACCAGCTCTGGTTGTCCTCGCGATACTCGACGAAGTACCGCCACGTCGTCGAACCAGCCGGCGGTGCCACGACGCTGCGGATCCGCATCCGCACCGTCCGGCCGTCACCGCGCATCCCTTGAAACTCGGCCTGCGCGAACCCGGTGCCGGTGACGGTCGTGGACCCATCATTGCCGGTGAACACCGTGCTGGCGAGAGACGCATTGAACTGCTTGCCGTTGAGCTTCACGCCCAGCAGGCTCGTCCAGATCGTGAAGCTGCCGTTGTCGGGCCCGTTCAGGTTCTGGCCGTTCAGATTCTGACCGTTCAAGTTCTGCCCGTTCAGGTTCTGGCCGTTCAGGTTCTGCCCGTTCGCGACCACCGAGTTGGACTCGATCTGGGAGAGGTCGCTGTCAGCTGTGCACGCCGAGAGCAGCACGAGCGTCACTACATGATTTCGCATCGGAGCCTTCCCCTGAGCAAGAAACGCACCCTCGCGTTTCAGTACCCGGACGCACAAATCCGTACCCCGACCGTGAGGTCGCGGTAGCTCGCCTCGGGCAGCTCGCGGTTCGTCACCCGGGCCGTGTTGCCGGCGAAGTAGTAGCTGCCGCCGCGGGCCACCACCTGGTTCTCGGCGATGCTCGAGGCGACCCATTCCCAGACATTCCCAACCAGATCAGCGACTCCGAACGGGCTCGTGCTCGCCGGGTGACTGCCGACCTCGTCCGGGCCGAACCCGCCGGACTGCTTGCCGTACGTCTCGTCGAAGTTCGCATCGTCCGGCGCGAGCACGTTGCCGTGAGGAAACGCCCGATCGTGGGTGCCGCGGGCGGCGCGCTCCCACTCGTGCTCCGTGCACATGCGCGCGCCCTTGACGCGCGCTGTGCGGTCCAGCCACATCGCGTACGCCTCCGCATCGCCGTAAGAGATGCCGCTCACGGGAAACCGCGTCCAGTCCTGCTCGGCGCGGCGGTCGCGCTTCGGATATCGCAGGAGCTCGCCGCGCCGCGCGCGCAGCATGTGATCGGTGGGCTGGAGCGCGATGTGCCAGTCCCCGCCGCGCTGCGACAGCTCGAGCATGCCGCGAAACCCGGTGCCGGCCACCCGCGGGCGCCGCCGCTCGCGCTCCTCGGGGGGCAGCTCGTCCAGGAAGGCAATCCAGTCGGCGAACGTGGTCTCGTGCCGCGCGATGATGAACGCGTCGGTGACCACCGGGTGCTGCGGCACCGCGTTGAACCAGGCGCGCACAGCCTCCGCGTCGGAGCTGCCGAACAACCCCGCGCCACGCGGCATGTAGACGAAGCCCGGCGGGATCGCGCCGTCGCGGGGAAGCGCGAGCGTGACGCGCTGCTCCTCGCTGCGCGTGAGGATCAGCGAGAGCCGCGTCTCGACGAAGCCGGGCGCGCTCGCGGTCAGGATCCAGCTGCCCGCAGCCGCTTCGGTGCGCGCGCCGCTCGCGACCTCGATCGCCGGGAGCTCACCGTCCGCGCGCGTCAGCTGGAGGCGCGCGGACGGCGGCGTGGTCGCGACGATGACCCCGGCGGGCGCCGTGAAGCGGCGACGCCGCTCCCCCGTGCTGTCGTAGAGAGCGAGCCGGGTGACGAGCTCGGCGCGTTCCGCCGACCGCCCTTCGGCTTCGGCGAGCAGGGCACGCTCGAGCAGTAGATCGGCGTAGCGGCCCCGGACGTCGTCACGATCCGGGTCGCGCAGCAGGGCCCGTTCGAGCTCACCCGCGGTGTCGGCCAGCAGCGCACCTGCCTCGGTGGCGCGCGCCTGCATCAGCTTCCAGGCGCGCTCGCCCTCCTCGGCAGCCTTGCGATCCCAGGCGTCGAAGGCGTCCTTGCGGGCGGCGGCCCGATGATCCAGCGCGGTGCGCGCGGCGCGCCAGTGCTCCTCGGCGGTCGCGAGGTCGGCCCGGATCGCGCGATCGAGCTCGCGCTGGTTCAGGACCTCCGCCCCGACCCAGGTCCCGGCGACGGCGAGGAGCACGCCGGCCGCGAGGCCACGCCGGATCCAGCGGGTCGTGCGACGCGCGCTGCGGGACTGCTCGATGAACATGCGATCGCGCGCGGCGAGCCCGTCGAGCACGCGCTCGTCGAGCTCCGCGAGCTGCCGTGCCGACCACAGCAGATCGCGTCGCTTGCCTGCCCGCTGCCACTCGGAGGCCGCGAGCTCGAGCCGGTGCCGGGCCGCGCGCAGCTCCGCTTCATCGACCAGCCAGTGCGCGAGCGTGCCCCAGCCCCGCACCAGTGCCTCGTGCGCGATCTCGAAGGTGGCTCCTTCAGGCGACTCGCTCGCGACGAGCAGCCGCCCGCGAACGAGGCTCTCGAGAACCGCCGACGCGTTCGGCGAGATCGCCCGCAGCTCCTCCTCGGTGCGGCGAGCGCGGGTGTCATCGATCGTGACGAGCCGGAGCAAGAGCTGGCGCGCGAGCACGCGATCGGCGGGCGAGAGCGCGATCAGCACCGCGTCCGCGTGGCGCGCGAGGGCGCCCGAGACCCCACCCACCGACGCGAGCGCGGTGGCGGTGATCGTGTTCGTGTCGCGCGCGCGCCGCTCCCAGAGCTCGGCGAGCGTGAACTGCAGGAGGGGCAGGCTGCCCTCCGCGGTGAGGGTCGAGTCGACGAGGGACTCGATCAGCTCGTCGGACTCGAAGTGCGCCCCCTTGAGGGACGCGGGGCCGACGATGGCTTCGCGCACGTCGGCCGGCGACATCGGTCCGAGCAGCAGGAGGGCAGGCGGCAAGCGCTCCTGCAGGCCGGGCAGGCCCGCGAGGCGGGACAGGAAGTCACTGCGTGCGGTCCCGAGCACGCGGACGCCGGGGAGCCCGTCGGCGAGCGACGCCAGCGCCTGCGCGACGAGCGGGGCCTCGCCCGCGGGTTGCTGGGTGACGAGCTCCTCCATCTGATCGATGTAGAGGAGCAGCCCGAGCTCGTCGCGCAGCGACGCGCGGACGACGCGACCGAGCGACGTCGGTTCGAGCTGGATCGTGGTGGTGATCGTCTCGATCGAGATCCCGAGCAGCTGCGCCACCGTGCTCGCGATATTGCGGAGCGGAGCGCGACCGGGAACGGTGCGGCCGACGAGCCAGCGCCGACCATCTTCGAGCCCGCCTTCGGCGACCAGCGGCAGCAAGCCGGCCGCGCAGAGCGACGACTTGCCGACGCCGGAGTCGCCCGTGACGACGAGCAGCGACTCGGCACGCAGCCGTTCGAGCGCCAGCTGCAACGGCCGGGTGCGACCAAAGAACAGCGCGCGGTGCTCGGCTTCGTACGTGCGGAGACCTCGATACGGGTTACCCTCGGGGATCGACGCGCTGCCGCGTGACGGGGAGACGCTGTCGAGCGCCGCGAGCAGCTCGGCGGCGCTGCCGAACCGCGCCGTCCGGTCATGGCGGAGGCAGCGGTCGACGATCAGCGCGAAGCCCGCGGGGACCCCCGGGGCCGCGAGCTGCAGCGGACGTGGGGGCTCGGTCTGGATCGCCTGCGCCAGCTCCTTCACGAGGAGGTGGCGGAACGGGCCTTCGCCCGCGAGCAGCTCGTAGAGCACCAGCCCGAACGAGTAGAGATCCGAGCGGGCATCGATCGCGTCGCCCCGCCATGCCTCGGGCGACATGAAGTAGGCGGTGCCGATCGTGCCGTCCGCGGGCGGGGCGGTCTCGTCCCCCGGCCTCGACTCGGGTACTTTTGGCGTGACGGCCGGGTCGGCACTCGGCACATCGAGCAGCGCGGCGAGCCCGAAGTCGACGAGCTTGGCTTCGCCCGAGTCCGCCACGACGATGTTGCCCGGCTTGATGTCGCGATGCAGCACGCCGCGTCGGTGGGCGGCCGCGAGCCCGCGCGCGACATCGATCGCGATGCGCAGCATCCGCTCCGGGTCGACGGGCCGCTTCAGCTGATCGAGGCTCTTGCCGAGCACGAGCTCCCACACGAGGTACGCCTGCGCATCGAGCCGGCCCACCCGATACAGCGTCGCCACGTTCGGGTGCTGCATCCGTGCCGCGGCGCGGGCCTCGTGCAGGAAGCGCGCGAGCAAGGTCTCGTCCCGGGCGGGGATGAACTTCACCGCCACGTGCCGATCGAGCAGCGTGTCGTGCGCGACAAAGACCAGCCCGGTCCGGCCACGGCCGAGCGGACTGACGAGCTTGTACTCGTCGAACTCCGGCGGCGGTTGCCAGGCGGGCGTACGGGCAGCGTGCGGAAGCATCAGAGGCGCCGTGGGTCGAGAGCCCACGCACTATAGCCAGGAACGCCGGCGGACGGCGACGCCGGCGACGCGCTCAGGTGATGTCGACGTGCTTGACGAGGTCGGCGTCGGGCATCTGCGTGTAATCGGCATCGTGGCTGCGGACGACGCACGTCTCGAGCGGCGCCTTGAGCTCGCCGCGCAGCTGGCCGAGGAACTTCGGCGGAGCGACGAGCACGAGGCGCTCGAAGCCGCCCGCCTGGCGCTGCGTCTCGAGCTCGCCGACGACGAGCTGTGCGAAGTCGCGCTCGCCACGATCTTCGTGCGAGTCGCTGCGGTCGGTCTTCTCGCGGCTGTGCTCGCGGTCGAGCTTGCGTGCGAGGCGCCACGGCTCGGTGGTGCCAGCGGTCTGAAACAGCCGGGCGTGGCTACCGTCCGCGACGAGGATCCAGGTTTGCATCATGCACCGCAGTACCACGCACCACCGCAGCTCGCGTCGCCGCGCTCAGCTCCGTCGCGAGCTGGCCGTCGACGCTGGCCTTGGCCGGCGAAGCCTGGGGCTGCGCACACGCCACGATCAGGCCACCCCTGACGGCGATCGACGTCAGCGGCGGGGTCGGCACGCGGCGAGGACACCGAGCAGGCGCTCTCGTTGCGCTGGTGGCGCTCGGCATCCGAGCGTCTCCCCGGCTGGTTCACGCGAGCTGGGCTCGCGTGGTTCAGCGTGGTGCCCCATCGGCACCCGGTCTCCCTGCGCTTGCGAGCGTGACAGGCTCGACATCGCGGATGGCGATGACAATCGGGTGCTCCGGCCAGTCCCCGTCGTACGCGTAGCCCTCGAGGAAACACAGAGCGCCATCCCGCACGAACAGGATGCAGCCCGCACCATGTTCTACGCCCTCGAGCTCGATGACTGCGTCGCCGCCGACGTAGTCGGGCGGGGTGCATCGAGGCGCACCCGCAGCAACCTCGAAGTTTGCGAAGAACCCGAGACCGGAGAACTCCAGGTCGACGATGTGCGACACCTCGTACTGCGCACGAAGCACGGAGCACAGCGGGTCGTCTCCGGTCAGCAGCAACCGCATGAGTCGCTCGACGAGCCCGAGCATCTCGGGGGAGGCGTCAGCGCGAGCGTGGCGCTCGAACCCTGATGACATCCCACCACGATACCAACTCGCGACGAGCTTGCACGGTGTTCGGCGTGCGGGAGCAAGCAGCACGACGACGTGCTCGGGCACGGGCGGCGACGTGCCGCGGGTCGAACATCGGACGATGCGGCGCGCCACGGTTGCCGCGCATTGCCGCCCGGCACCACGTATCGTCGAGGCATGTACGCAGTCGTGACGCTCGCGATCACGGTGCTGGCGACGGGCTGTGGCTCGCGCTGTCCCGAAGTCGCGCACGCACGAGACGCCCTCGTGCGGCGCGCGCCGGAGCCGGGACGCACGGCAGACGTCGAGCTCCGCGTGCCGTTCGCCCGTGCCAACGCCTTGATCGAGGCGTTGCTCGCCGCGGCGCCGCTGACCGTGCCGCTCGAGGTCCCCGCGCTCGGTCCGATCGAGCTCGTGGTCCCGCCGCTGACGGCCACCGCGCGCGCCGTCCAGCTCGCCGCGGCGCCGGCGGGCAAGGTGCAGCTCGCGGTGCGGATCGACATCCGCGACGCCGCGGAGGTGCTGACGACGCTCGCGCTGACCGTCGTCGTGGAGCCGGTGCTCGAGCGCGCGAACGGGGGAGCCTCGCTCGTGATCGGGTTCGGTCCCGACAACCTGCTCGCACTGAAGCCCGAGCTCGGCCCCGACGCCACGCGGTCGCTCGGTTCGGCGGTCACGCGCTGGATTCCGTCGAAGTGGAAGGGACGCGTGCCGCAGGTGGCGCTCGATGCGGCGACCCGCCGCCTCGGTGACCACGTCACGGGCGGGGCCTACCGGGCGCTCCAGGCGACGCTGCTGCGGCAGGTCGGCGAGGTGACGCGGCTCCGGCTCCGGCTGCCCGACGTGCCCGTTGCACGCGTCGCGCTGAGCTCGAGCGCGCGGTCGCTCGTCGTCGCGATCACGACCGACCTCGCGGTCCGGCGCGGTCTCGCCGATCGGCGCGCGGAGGACGACGACGACGACGAGGTCACCGTGCGGCTCTCCGGCAGCGCGGCCGCCGAGCTCGCGAACTGGGCGATCGACCAAGGCCACGCACCGCGCTGGTACAGCCGCAGCCTGGCGCCGCACCCCGCTGGCGAGTTCCGACCGCGCTTCGACTACGTCGCCGAGGACGCGGCGCACCCCGTCAAGGTCTATGCGTTCCAGGAGCGCGGCGGCTGCTCGTACTTCCGCGTCGGTGCGCGCGCGACGGTGGCGCTCGACGGCACTCACGTGAAGGCGATCGTGCTCGATCGCGCGCTCGAGCGTCGCAGCGCCTCGCCGGTGATCAGCTGGCTCGCGTGGGTGAAGTACTTCGTCGTCGGCTGGAGCGACCGCTCGAAGCGCGTCGCGGCTCACACCCGGGTCGAGGTCCGCGGCCGCGCCCTCGACACCCGCGTGATCGGCGCAGCGCTGGTCGACGACGAGCTGCGGTTCGCGCTGCGGTTCACGGCGGAGTAACGGACCGCCCGGATCCTTCGCGGTCACGCACCCGAGCGAACCAGGCGGCGCGGCGTGGCTCGTCGCCGCTACGGCTGGTACGTGACCTTCCAGAGCCGACCGACCTTGTCATCCGAGATCAGCAGGGTGCCGTCGGGCATCTCGGTGACGCCGACCGGGCGATACGTCGCGGCGGCGGGGAGGGGGCGTGCGGGTCCCGCGAACCCCGTCGCGAAGCTCTCCCAGGTCGCGGATGGCGCCCCGTTCGCGAACGGAACCATCACCACGTTGTAGCCAGGATCGCCGACCGCGTTGGCATCGAACCGCGAGCCGTGGTTCGCGATGAAGGCGGCGCCCTGGAAGCGGGCCGGGAACCGGTCTCCCGCGTAGAACGCGATCCCGAGCGGCGCCCAGTGCGCAGGCATCGTCAACGCGGGCTTGGCGATCGTCGAGCAGCGACCGACCATCGTCCCATCACCGCCGTACTCCGGGGCGAGGACCATCGCGTCGCGCATCGGATCGAAGTAGCAGTACGGCCAGCCGCGGTCGTCACCTTCGCGAACGGGGTAGATCTCCTCGGCGGGTAGTTGCATGTCCTGGGCAGGCGTGAACAACGCCGGCCAGTTGTCGGCGAGTTGATCACGCCCGTTGTTCGCGGCCCACAGGGTGCCGTTCGCGTCGTGCCATAGCGCGTTGGTGTTGCGGACGCCGGTCGCGAACCGCGTGCCGTCCGCCAGCGTCTGGCCGAGCGTGTCCGCATCGAACTGCCAGATGCCCGCGCGCATCGGGAGCTCGGGACACGGATCGATGCCGGGCGACAGCGGCATCCGGTTCACGACCTGACACGCGTTGCTCGCAGAGCCGATGTTGACGTAGAGCTTGCCGCCGACGGGCACCACGGTCTTGCGATGGTGGTCGCCCTCGAAGGGCAGCCCTGACACGACCACCTCCGCCGCCCCCGCCGGCATCAGCTGCCCGTCGGGGAGTGCATACCGGACGATCCGATCGTCGGCTGCTACATAGAGGAAGCCGTCGGCCCACGCGATGCCGTTCCCGCCGATATCGGAGATGATCATGGTGATCTCCGCGGTGCCGTCACCATCCGCATCGCGCAGGGCGACGACGTGGCTCGGCTCGGGGGCGGGTGGCATCGCCGGCGGATCGATGATGACGAAGACGTCGCCGGATGGCGTCACCGCCATGTGGCGCGCGCGCCCGAGGCCATCCGCGAAGACCGACGCGCAGAAGCCCGCGGGCAGCGTGATGCCGCCATTCGCTGTGGCGCACACCTGCGAGGACGGCGCAGCGTCGGGGCTGGTCGCCGCATCGGGACGATTACCGGTGGAGTTGTCGCCGCAACCACCGACGGTGGCCAGTGCGAAGATGGAATGGGACAGGTGAGCGAACGAACGGCGCATGGGATGGGTCCTTTTCACAACGGGCGACCGATGCAACGGTCACGCCCGGCGCGGTCGCGCCGTCCCCCGCGTTCAGATCGGTTCGGGCGGTGTTCGGGGCCCGACACCGGCCGCGACTCGAACTCACTCGCTCGCATGAGCGCGACCGCTCGGACATCGAGGTGCCGAGCAATGACGATGTTCGAATCATCGCAACACATCGTTCGAATCGATGAAGACCGCAGCGCCTGCTAGGCTTCGACGCCGAGCTTCCGCATCGCGTGCGCTTTGCCTATCGTGATGAGCTCGCGCGCGACGGCGTGCAGGTGCCGGCGGCTCCTGCGTTGCTCGAGCGTGATGGATCGCGCTGGATCCCGCTCCTCGATCGCGAGGCCATCAACGGCTGCGCCAACCTCGACGAGCTCATCGCAAGGGTTCGCGAGGTCACATGATCTCGGCGATCATTCCCGCCTGGTGCGAGGCCGCCGTGATCACCGACGCGGTGATCGAGGCACGCGCGGTCGCCGATGAGGTGATCGTCGCGGACGCCGAGAGCCCTGACGGTACCGGCGCCCTGGCGCGCGCCGCGGGTGCGCGGACCGTGGGGAGCGCCCGAGGTCGGGGTGCACAGCTCGTCGCCGGAGCAGCAGCGGCGCGTGGAGATGTCCTCTTGTTCCTGCATGCCGATGCGCGCCTGCCGGGGGCCGCGCGCGGCGCGATCGAGGATGCTGCGCGATGCTTCGATCGGCGGTGGCAACTTCAGGCTTCGCTTCGCTTCCGCCGATCGATGGGCGCGCGTGTTCGCGTACGTCAACCACGAGCGACGCCGGCTGCTGCGCATCTACTACGGCGACTCGGGGCTGTTCGTGCGCCGCAGCGTGTACGAGCAGATCGGTGGCTATCGCGACCTGCCGATCATGGAGGACTACGATCTCGTGCGCCGCCTGGAGCGCGCGACGCGGACGGCGTACCTCACCGACGTCGAGATCGTGGCGAGCCGCGCCGGTTCCTCGACCGGCCGACGACCACACGGGGGATGGCGCGCGGCATGGACGAACAAGCGGGGGGTTGCCGGGGCGAGCTTGGGGCGCATGGAAAAGGAGCGGGCGGCGGTGAGGTTCTGGATCTGCCGCGAACGTGAGTCCGGCGACGTTTGGGCGAGGCGAGGACGGTCGAGGCGATTCCGACCGGCAGGCGGTCGGCAATTACGCGGAATCGTCCCACCCGAACTCGCTCTGGGGTGGGGCGCGAGCTGGCGCGAAGGTCGCGGGTTCGGCGGCAAGGCCGAGGGTGTCGAGGACCGCGCGCACGATCGAGGGATTGGCGACGAAC
>JALZOI010000625.1 GCA_030857245.1 Myxococcota bacterium | reverse complement strand
GTCGACGGCCGGGATGGCGGGCGCCGATCCGAGTGCGGCGCTCGGCCAGGTCCGCGGCGGTTCCCCGGGCATCGGGGGCTCCGGGGGCGGCGACGGTTGCTCAGGTGGGGTCGGCGGGATCCCGGGGACGCCGACGGCCGGCGGCGCAGGTGGTGGTGGCGGTGGCTGCGGCGTGGTGCGGATCTACGGCGAGCGGGCCATCACGGGGTCCATCGTGCCGCCCGCCACGCCCGCGGCGCTCTGAGGCGAGCGGGGTCACCGCTTCCGCGACGGCCGGCGCGGCCCGGTCGGCCCGAGCGCTCGAGGCGATGCGACCGTCGGTGCGCAACCACGCGGTCGCCTCGGCCCGCGCCGCGATCTCGCAATCCAAGTTCGCTCCGGTGTGCGACATCGCGAGAGGGCCGGCATCTAGCGGCCATATGAGAGCGAACGCACGAACGATCTTGAGCTGGGTCATCACGGGGCTCCTCGCCGGAAGCTGCGGCTTCGGTGACAACGGCGCGCTGAGCGGCCGGACCCGTCACGCTTGCGGTGACGCTTACGTCGATCACGGCGAGGGCTGCGACGACGGCAACACCACGAGTGGTGACGGCTGTTCGGAGACCTGCGAAGTCGAGGCCGCCCATCCGGTCTGCGGCAACGGCGTCCGCGAGACCGGTGAGGCCTGCGACGATGGCAACGTCACCGCGGCCGACGGCTGCTCGGCCACCTGCACGGTCGAGAGCGTCTGTGGCAACGCCACGGTCGAGACCGGCGAGGCGTGCGACGACGGCAACCTCGCGAGCGGCGACGGCTGCTCGCCGTCCTGTCAGGTCGAGCAGGCCACCGCGTGCGTGCTCGTCCCGCAAGGCGGCTGCAGCGGCGCGACGCCGGCGTGCGACCTCACGGACGGCGGCGACACCGAGTGCCGCGCCGTCACCGGCCAGGGCACCAGCAACAGTCACTGCGCGCAGGACACCGCGTGTCGCGCGGGCTACACGTGCATCGGGGATGGCACCGCGGCCACCCCGTGGTGCGCACGGTTCTGCCTCGCTGACGGCGACTGCCTCGGGACCGGATCGCGCTGCGTCATCGGGCTGGCCAACACCGCCGGCATGCCCCTCAACGTCGACACCTGCTCGAACGCCTGCGACCCCCTCGCGCAGACCGGCTGCCCGTCGGGCATGGGCTGCGTCGCGCGCGGCGCGAGCGCGGGTGCCTTCACCGACTGCGGCTACATGGGCACCAAGGCCGATGGCCAGGTCTGCACCGCGACGAGCGACTGCCGGCCGGGCTCGGACTGCATCACCTCCGGCTCCGTGAAGACCTGCCGCAAGTACTGCGTCGTCGGCAACAACAGCACGTGCCCGACCGGCCAGTCGTGCGCCGGCTTCATCGGCGGCATCACCATCGGCACCACCCAGTTCGGCTCCTGCGGCTTCTGAAAGCATCATGCGCACCACCACCACCCTGACCCTCCTCCTGCTCTCCGCCTCCACCCCCGGCTCCACCTCCGTCGCGCACGCGGATCGGCGGTTCGAGCTCGGCGTCGCGCTCGGCGGCCACACGTTCTCCAGCAGCGTCGAGCTCGGCGTCGCCGACGAGATGCTCGAGCCCGGCCCCGAGTCGGGCGCGATGCTCGGCGCGCGCTTCGCGGTACCCTTCGCGCGCCGGCTCGCCGTCGAGGCCGAGGCGATGATGATCCCGACCAAAGACGACGTGCTCGGCGAGGTCGCCACGGTCTACGGGCTCCGCACGCACGCGCGCTTCGACCTGCTGACCGGGCGGCTGCGGCCGTTCGTCGTCCTCGGCGCCGGCGCCCACGTGATCCGCTCGACGTCGGCGCAGCTCGACGACGACGTCGACCGCGCCTACCACTGGGGCGGCGGCGTGCGGTTCGCCATCTCCGACCAGCTCGACGCCCGCCTCGACGCGCGCCACCTGCTGGTGCCGGACCGCAGCCTCGACGGCGCGACCAGCGACTACGAGGTCACGGCCGGCGTGATGTACCGGTTCGGCAAGCGCACGCGCCCCGCCCTCGTCGTCGTGCCCGAGCCGCCTCCCGGTGATCGGGATGGCGACAAGGTCCCGGACGACGTCGACCAGTGCATCACCCAGCCCGAGGACTTCGACGGGTTCGAGGATGCCGATGGCTGCCCCGATCTCGACAACGATCGCGATGGCATCGTCGACGCCTCGGATCGCTGCCCGCTCGAGGCCGAGGCCCGCAACGGCTGGCAGGACGAGGACGGCTGCCCCGATGCCGTGATCGCCGAGCTCGCCGGCATCGGCTTCGAGTACGACTCGGCGAAGCTCGACAGCGCCTCGGCCGACCTGCTCGAGCGTGCCTACCAGATCCTGAAGGACAACCCGGCGATCGCGATCGAGGTCTCTGGCCACACCTCCGCGGAGGGCAACGCCGATCGCAACCTCGAGCTGTCGCTGCGGCGCGCCGAGGCCGTCGAGGCCTACCTCATCAAGCGCGGCATCGCCGACGCCCGGATCCTCACGGTCGGCCACGGCTCCGACGTCCCGCTCGCCGACAACGCGACCGCCGACGGCCGGCGCAAGAACCGGCGCATCGAGTTCCGCATCGTGCTGCCGTCGGAGCTGCCGTAGCGCGCGACGTCAGTCGAGCTTCGCCGGCAGCAGCTGCGAAAGGCTGACGTCGAGCTGGCTCTGGACGAGCGCCGTCATCCGATCGAGCTCGGTCGCGGTCAGCGCGAGGCGCTCGGCCAGGAGCTCGCGGGTGCGCTCGAAGACGGTGGCGCAGGCGCGCTGGATCCAGCGCGCGGCGGTCGCGCGATGGACCGCATAGATCATCCCGATCTCGTCGATCGAGAGGGCGTCGACGAAGCTCAGCTTGAGGGCGGCGCGCAGGCGGGGCTCGAGCTCGCCGACCGCGTCGCGCAGTGCCGTCGAGAACGCCGCGGCGTACTGGCGCTTCAGCAGCTCGAGCTCCGGGTTGTTGGTCGTGATCGTCGCGAGGGTGTTGGCCCACACGTCGTCATCGACCGGCACCTCGCGCGCCCGCTTCTGCGAGCGCCGCATCATCAGCGCGGTGCGCGCGCCGGCGATGCCGACCCAGGCTCGCAGCGAGCCCCGGCCCGCGTAGTGGGTGAGCCGGGGCATGCCGTCGTCGCCGACCACGAGGTGGGCTCGCAGGCGCTGGAGGGCCTCGTCGACGAACTCCGGGCTCGAGTCGATCGAGCCGATCGCCCCACGCGCCGAGCCGAGGATCTCGCGGTCGAACGTCGCCAGCGCCACCGGGTCACGCGCGAGGCACGCGGCCGCGAGGTAGAGGTCCGCGGTGAACGCGCTCGCCCACGCGGGGTCGACGCTCTCGACGTGCCGCGCGAACGCCTCGAGCTCGAGGGCGACGTCGGGCCAGGCCACCTGCCCGGCCTGCCACGCCTCGTTGATGGCCCGTTCGCTCACGGGTTCCACGTTACCTCAGGGACTCCGCAGGCGGGCGTCCCCTCCGGACGGAGAAAACCCGCGGGGTACAGACGTACCGCACGGGCTTTCCGTCAACCCACCCGCGCCTCGAGCGCGGGCTTCAGCCACCCGCGCCTCGAGCGCGGGCTTCAGCCACCTGTGCTCGACCTAGTTGACGACGCGCAGGCTCTTGCGACCCGCCGGGATCGGCGGCGCGGCCTGGTCATCCGGGTCGATCGCCGGGGCGACGCTGACGACGCTCTGCTTCTTGTTCACCCGCGCCGCCGCCTTGCGGGCGACCAGCAGCAGCTTCTCGTGCGCGATCGCGTGCTCCTTCTCGGCCTTGCCGGTGAGCGCGTTGACGATCTTGCTCTTGAGGTACGACAGCTTGTGCTTGCGCGCGCCGACCTCGTAGACGAGGTCCGCGGCGGTGCAGCCCGCACGGTGCGGCGACTTGTGGAACGCGCTGTTGAGCGACGGGTGCTTCGCGAGGTAGGCGCGCACCTCCTCGATCGTCATGCCGACCTCGGCGAGGGCCGCGTCGAGCTCCTTCTGCGCGAGCTGCTTCGCCTTGAACAGCTGCATCTGCACGCGGCTGTAGACGTTGACCGCGCCGTCACCGTTCGTCTCGATCGGCAGGAAGATGCCCTGCGGATAGAGCTCGGTGATGAACGACTGGATGCCGTCCGAGACCGACGACGACGGCATGCAACCGAACGGCTTCACCGAGAGGGTCATGTTGACCTTCGAGTACGCGACGTTCTGGATCAGCTTGCCAACTTCCATGTGGCCTTCGCCGCCACGGAGGTTGTTGTCGTAGAACGAGTGCGAGATCTCGGCGATCTGGTTCATGTCCGGCAGGTGGTAGTCGTCGAGCCCCATCGCCTTGGCGAACGTGTGGAACAGGCCGCGGAGGACCTGCTCGCCGGCCCACATCGACGCGATGCGCTTGCGCACGTCGACGCCCTTGAGGCTGAACTTGCTGCCGCCGTGCTCGTCCTTGCTCTTGTCGACGCCCTTGAGGGCGGCGCGCTGCTTCGTGTCGAAGCGGCCCTGCCAGATCATGTAGAGCAGCCACGAGGTGACGATCTGGATGTCCGGCTCCGCGCCCTCGGCCTCGAGGAAGCGCTGCAGGCCGTAGTTGCCGTCGCCTTCGGTCGTCATCGCCCAGAACTCGCCGATGATGCCGACGCGCGGCTTCGG
>JALZOI010000624.1 GCA_030857245.1 Myxococcota bacterium | reverse complement strand
CGACGGAGCTGCTCGACGCGCAGGCGGACGCGCTCGCATCGCGCGGCCGCACGCCCTCGTTCGTGGCCATCGACGGAGTGCTCGCGGGCATCATCGCGATCGCCGATCGCCCGACCGTCGAGGCGAGGCGCGCGATCGCCGAGCTCCGGGAGATGGGCATCGAGGTCGCGATGGTCACCGGCGACCGCGAGGGCACCGCGCGTGCGGTCGCCGCGCAGCTCGGCATCGACCGCGTGTTCGCCGAGGTTCGCCCCGAGGACAAGGCGCGGCTCGTCGCCGCCGAGCGCGCCCGCGGCAAGACGGTCGCGATGGTCGGCGATGGCATCAACGACGCCCCTGCCCTCGCCGGCGCGCACGTCGGCATCGCGATCGGAACGGGCACGGACATCGCCGTCGCCGCGGCCGACATCGCGCTCCTCCGCGGCGGCATCGGCTCCTTGCCGCAGGCCCTGCGGCTCGCGCGCGGCACGCTCCGCACGATCCGTCAGAACTTGTTCTGGGCATTCGTCTACAACGTCATCGGTATCCCGATCGCCGCCGGCGCCCTCTACCCGCTCACCGGGTGGCTGCTGTCGCCGGTCCTCGCGAGTGCGGCAATGTCGCTGTCGTCGGTGTCCGTCCTCGCCAACTCGCTGCGCCTGCGCCGGTTCGAGCGGAGCCTGGAGCGATCCGATGTGTGAGCCCTCTCCCGAGGGCGAGACCGCGGCGGCGAGTCCCGACGTCGTCGCGACGCTGGTCGCGAACCATCGCGAGTTCCTGCGGTTCGTCGAGCGCCGCGTTGGCAACCGCGATACCGCCGAGGAGATCCTGCAAGGCGCGTTCGTGAAGAACCTCGACAAGCTCGACACCGTACGCGAGACCGCGATCGGCTGGTTCTCCCGCGTGCTGCGCAACGCGATCATCGATCATCACCGGCGCACCACGGTCGACGGCGAGCCGGTGTACTTCGCGTCGGATTCAGATCTCTATCGCACGAGCGGCCCGGCGCCGGCCTTTGGCGCCATGCCCGTGGCGGTACCCGGCGTCAATACGCCGGACTCGAGCTCGCACCTGTCGTGTCGGACGACGAGCGGGAGATCTTCTTTGCGTCGAACCGCCAGGAGCCCAGCACCCCGCTGGCGATCGACATCTACACGGCGATACGCGCGTCGAGTGCCGACGAGCTCGGGACCCCGCAGCGGATCCGAGCCGATCTCCCACCGCGATGCGCATCGTGTGGCTCACCGCTACGATCCTTAGGCTCGCAGCAGCCACACGCGCTCCCTGCGGCAAGCCCGTGGTCGCCGCAGTGCGGATGAAGTGTGATACCAACGCGACTTGCCCATGACCGGCCGCCTCAGCGCAGCGATCCTGATCGGCCTCGGGGGCGTGGTGACGGCGCTGGGCGTCTACGCGGGGCGTGAGGCGACGGCGTTTCTGCCCTCCTTGAACGTCGAGGATCCGCCGCTGGCACGTGCCGAGATCCCGGTGTCCGAACCGAGCCGCCGGCTCACCGAGCGTGTCGTGTTGATCATCGTCGATGGGCTGCGGGTCGACGCATCGCGAACGATGCCCTCGCTCGATCGCCTGCGGGGCGTCGGCATCGATGCCGAGGCGGCCTCGCACTATCCGTCGATGTCGCGCCCGAACTACGTGTCGATCGTCGCCGGGGTCCCGCCGCAGTGGAGCGGCGTTCGTAGCAACGACTACAACCAGGCGGTCCCGCTCGATAGCGCGCCGAAACGCGCGAAGGCGGCGGGCCTCGGCGTCACGTTCCTCAGCCAGCTGGCGACCGGTCCGCGCGTGATGTTCGGCGAGCACGTCGATCATTCACCTGTGGTGCCGCGCGACGACGACCTCGAGGCCGCGATGGTCACCAGCCTCGAGGGCCCTCACGATCTCGTGGCGGTCGTGATCGACGCCGTCGATTCCGCGGGGCACGCGCACGGTGTCGCGGAGGAGTACGCCGACGCGGTCGCGCGCGTCGATGTGATGCTCGAACGCATCCTGCGCCGGGTCGATCTCGAGCGCGAGACCGTGATCGTCGTGGCGGACCACGGCCACATCGATACCGGCGGTCACGGCGGGCTGGAGCCGGAGGTGATGGTGGTGCCGCTCGTGCTCGCGGGAGCCGGCATCCGTCCCGGCGCGCCGCTGGTCCGGGCCCAGATCATCGACGTCGCTCCGACGGTGTGTGCGCTGCTCGGCATCCCGATGCCGCGCCACGCGCTCGGGCTCGCGCTGGTCGATGCGCTCACGCTCGAGATCGACGAGCGCGATGCGATCCGCCGCGCGGACGTCCGCCGGATCAAGGAGATCACCGCCGTGACCACCGCGGCACAGCTGGACGCCGAGGATGATGCATGGGCTACCCGCGTCACCCGGGGCGGGCTCGGGCTGTTCGTCCTGGCCGGCCTGATCACGATCACGGCGTGGGCCGCGCGCCGGCGGATCGTGATCGTCGACCTCCGCGTCCTGATCGCCGCCGTGCCCGCGTTCCCGCTCACGTTCTACGCGATGGTCTTGACCCTGGAGCACATGCTCACCCCGTCGATGGTCCCCGCGGCCGGCACGCTCGCGACCCAGCTGTTCCGGTACGGCGTCGTGGCAGCGGGCATCCACATCGCGATCTCCTGGATCATGGTCGCGCATCGGGCACGCCCTGCGGATCGCGTCGCCGCGGCCGCCGGGCTCGTGATGGTGGGAACGATCGTCATGCTCGTCCCGGCGGCCATCATTTGGGTGATCGCCGGACCACCCTTCACGTCGCGGCTCCCGGGGCCCGACGTGCTCATGTTGCCGCCGACCACGTATGCGGCGGTGGCATGTTACGGCCTCGGCAGCGTGCTGTTCGTGGTGCTCGAGTACATCGCGTTCCTCCGGCGCAGGCGTGACGTCGCCGACGGCGACGGCGACGGCGAGCGCTGACGATCAGGCGCAGGGCGCAGCCGCACCGACTGGCGATGCGCTGCCTCGGTTCCGATGTGTAAGGCGAGCCTCGACTCGGCGCTGGACGCGCGCGCCATCGCATTCTTCAACGGAGCCGAGCTTTCAGCGCACGCCGCCGCCCGCGACTCCGAACACGCGGCCGTAGCCAATCGAGGCAGCCCATCCCGACTCGCGGGTCTCGAGATCGAAGGTCGGGCCGACCTGCAGCACGCCCAGGTTCAAGCCGAGCTCGAGCTGCGCGCGGTAGGAGGCCCCGAGCCAGCCAGCGAACGTCTCCACGCGAGCGACCCACAAGAAGCCCACGGATGCGTGATGGCTGAGTAGCCCATCGAACGACAACCACAGGGTCCGGCGCAGCTCGAGCTGCGCCGCGAACCGGACGTCGACGGCAGCTTTCGGAGTGACCGCGCCGGCCGAGAGGTGTGCCTGCGTCGAGATCACGGGTAACACGACGTCGAAGCCGACGAGCATGGCGAGCGAGGCTTGCCGGGGCTCCCTGAACGGCGCGAGGGCGGTCAGGGAGACATCCATGACACCATCGACGAACGCGGGGCTATTGATTGCCTCGAGCGGGCGAAGCTCCGACGTGTCTTCGTCGTCATCCCCGGTCTCGATCAGCCCGCGCACGCGCTGGCCGTCGATCAGATACGGTAGATCGCGCCAGATCGCCAGCTCGTGGTCGTGGTCACGCGTCCCGAGCACGAAGGTCACGACCAGCCCGTAGGCGGACGCCGCGGCGGCGCGGATCACATGCTCGCGGCCATCTGCGTTCTTGGGGGCGTTGAGGTCGCTATCCCCGTAGGTGATCCACGAGGCCCCGGCGCGATTGCGCACCCGGCGCCCACGGCGGTTCCAGTGATTGTGATGTGCCGACGTCGCGGCGATGCTGCTCGCCGATCGGTTGAACCCCATGTGCCCGGCGCAATACGAGTCCTGGAGGAAGTGATCGGCGAACCCGTTGCGATAGAACGCGCCCTGGAACGCCTCCACCGCGTCGAGTCCTTGGAGCTTCGCCGCCGCCGCCGCGCGGTTCACCGCCTCCCGATGATAACGCAGCCATTCGCGGAGCGAGGCCGGATGAAAGTGATGGGAGTCGGCGAGCTGGAGCTCGTAGTAGTGTCGCTTGCTGCCGACTTTCCAGTCGCCGCCGCGCTCGAGAAAGTCGTCGGGATCGTCGAGACGATCGCCGGCCAGCGCGTTCGTTTGACCGTAGATCTCCGCGATGATGGCGAGGTTGCCGCACGCGATCTCGTGGCGCTCGCGGACGCGCCGTGCGTGCGGATCGTCGCTCTCGGGGACCTGCGCCTTCACTCGCTCGCACGCGCGCCGGTATGCGTGCGTTCCGATCTCGGCGTGCTCGACGTACCACCACGCTCGGGCTTCGGCGATCGTGAACCAGACCACCAACCAGGTGACGAAGGATGCCAGTCTCAGTCGATTCATCATGTGGAGCCGCCAGTACCGTATACGCCAACTGCAGACGGCATCGCAGATCGCGGCCCAGCGGATTTGACCGGTCAGCGAGGCTGTGGCGAGGTGCTAGTGCCAATCTGAGGGATCCCCTCGTTTCCTGAGGGATCCCCTCGTTTCGGCAGCGTAGGCGATTGGAATCGCTCCGGAATTTGACCGGGAATTTCGGCCTTCTCGCGCTGGTTGCGGCGGCATGATGAATCGCCGCGCGATGACGAGCTTCGT
>JALZOI010000093.1 GCA_030857245.1 Myxococcota bacterium | reverse complement strand
GGCGGCGCCGGACGATAGACCGGCGTGATCGGCGGCGTCGGCTGGATTACCGGCGTCGTCTGGATCTGCGGCGCGGGCGTGTTGATTCGCACCAGCGGCGGCGGCGCGCTCACCTGCGGCGGCGGCGGCACGTCCGAGGGCTCGGGCGGGGGCGGCGGCTCCTCGGGCGGGGGCGGCGGCGGGGGCGGCTCCTCGGGGGGCGGCGGCGGGGGCGGGGGCGTGATCTCGCAGATCTGGATGTTCGAGATGCCCTTGACGGTCGGGCCGCCGGTGCCGTTCGGGTTGACCCAGCTGGTGCCCGAGCCCTCGAGCAGATCGTCGGCGTTGCTGCCGGCCTTCACGTAGAAGGTCGCGCCGGTGCTGAGGGTGAAGCCCACGAACTCGTTGGGTTCGCCGGCCTTGGCGATCCACGACTCGAAGGTCACCGAGAGCGTTCCGAGCGTGACGGACACGCCGGCTTGCCCGATCGCCGAGCCCTCGATCTTGACGCAGCCGTCGAGGTCGAGGTTACCCGCGAGGGCCGAGGCCTCCTCGGAGGGGCCGTCGGCAACACAGGCGGTGAAGGAGACGACGGCAGCGCCGGCGAACAGTAACGAGGCAAGGCGGGACATGTGGGGGGGATCCTGGTGGAGGTTGGGGATGTCTGATCCTCGTTCAACAACCGGGCCGAGTTGTGTACGCGCGCAAACGCCCGGATCGAACGGAGAGCCTCCAGGCCTCCTGAGCGGCGGCACGGCCACCGGAGTCCCGGATCGCGATCGAGGCGCAGGTGCCAGCGCGCCGCGACCGTGAAGCCCTCGAGCTTGATCGGCGGCGGGCGCAGCACGATCGGCAGGTGCTCCGCGAACGTGCGGGCGAGCCCGGCGGGTGCCGTCCACACGAGGTCGTCGCCGCCACCACGTGCGGCGCGACGAGGAAGTGCGGGACCATCAGCGCGATCGTGCGGCGCTCGCCGGTGCGGGCGAGCAGATCGTCGAGCGGGCTGCCCGGGATGCTGCGCGGTGCGACGAGCAGGTGCGAGAGCGCGAGGTAACGCTTGCGATCGAGCGTGCCGCGCGCGGCGGCGCTGCCCTTGCGGAGCACGCAGACGAACTCCTCGTGCCACAGCGGCTCGCGTGGGAAGGCACCGACCTGGTCCGCGGATCGATCACGCTCGAGCAGCGGATCCGCGAGCTGCTCGCCTGAGCGAACAGGTGCCCGGCAGGTGGCGTACACTGCCGGGGTGCGGTGGTGGCTCCTCGCCTCGGGCGTCCTGCTGATCGGCTGCGGCCGGTTGGGCTTCGCGGTGCACGAGGAGCCGGTCGATGCCGCGCTCGACGGCCCCGACGCATTCCCGTGCGCGCCGGTCGGTCACGACGAGGACGGCGACGGCATCGACGATGCCTGCGATGTCTGCCCGCACGTGGTCGACCTCGCCCAGGCCGACCGCGACGGCGACCGCGTCGGCGATGCGTGTGATCCGAACCCCGACGCGCCCGGCGATCGCATCGCCTACTTCGACCCGATGCAGGCGCGCCGCCCCGAGTGGAGCTTCGCCGGCCCGCCGCCGAGCTTCGACGGCGAGGCGATGACGATCGACGCACGCGCCGCGGACTCGTTCTTCTTTCTCGCGCAGCCCTCCGGACGCGGCATCACCCAGCTCGGCGCGCGCGTCCTCGCGACGGGCCCAGGGTTCCGGCAGCTCGCCCTGGGTGCCTACGAAGGCCCGGGGCTCTACTACTGCGAGATCGCCGGCGACGCGAGCTCCGTCCGGTTGTCGATGACCTACTCGTTCGATGGGGTTACCTACACCGTCGCGAGCTCCACGCCGCTGGAGCTCGGCGTCGACAACACCGACTTCGTCCTCGTGGCGGATCACGCGCCGTCGCAGCTCGGCTGCGCGACGACCTGGCCGTCGCAGCCCCCGCGGGTCGACACGCCGGTCCCGGCCGGCTTCGCGCCCGTGGAGACGTCGTTCGGGATCCAGCGCTTGCACGTCCGCCTCGACTACGTCATCCAGATCCGCAATGACTGAAGGTGCGGCAGGTGGCGTACACTGCCGGGGTGCGGCGGTGGCTCATCGCTTCGGCGGTCCTGCTGATCGGCTGCGGCCGGTTCGGCTTCACGGCGCGCGAGGAGCCGGTCGATGCGGTCGTGGTCGACACCACCGACGGGGCCCCGTGCACGCCCGCCGGGCATGACGAGGACGGCGATGGCGTCGACGATGCGTGCGACGGCTGCCCGCACGTCGGCGACGGCGCCCAGGCCGATCGCGACGGCGACGGCGTCGGCGATGTCTGCGACCCGAATCCCGACACCGCCGGTGACCGCATCGCCTACTTCGACCCGCTGCAGGCGCTCCGGCCCGAGTGGAGCTTCGCCGGCACCGCTCCGACCTTCGACGGCGAGGCGATGCTGCTCGATACGCGGATCGAGGGCTCGTTCATGCGGCTCGCGGTGCCGGTCGGCCGCGGCACGATCCAGTACGGGGCGCGCGTGCTCTCCGGCACCTCGGCGCTCCGGCAGCTCACGATCGCCGCCTTCCAGGGGCCGGCGTACTACTACTGCGAGATCGTCGACGTCAGCACGGAGGCACGCATGTCGGCGACGTACACGCTCGATGACGTGGACTTCGAGGTCCTCGCCACGGCGCCCCTCCAGCCCGCGGTCGAGCAGGTCGACTTCGTGCTCGCGATGCATCACCAGTCGCCCGGGTTTGCGTGTCAGACGAGCTGCGACGGCGCCCGCTGGCGTCACGCCGATCGCGGTGGCGTTCGTCGTGCTCAACGCCGAGGTCCGGATCGACTACGTCGTCCAGATCCGCAGCGACTAGCGATCCCGTTACCGGCGCAGCTCGCGGCGCACGATCGCGGCGCCGGCGGTGAGGGCGCGCAGCTTCTGGATCGCGACGACGCGCGGCAGCTGCTTGAGCCCGCAGTCCGTCGTCAGCGTGACGCGCTCGGGCTCGATGTGCGCGAGGACCTTGCGGACGCGCTCGGCGACCTGCTCGGGGTGCTCGATCTCGAGGGTCCGGACGTCGATCACGCCGACGTGGGCGCGCTTGTCGGCGGGGATCGCGCGCAGCAGATCCGCGTCGGCCATCTCGCGGCACGCGAAGTCGAGGACGTACGCGTCGACCTTGACCCCGTGATAGTGCGGCATGATCTCGCGATAGCCGCCCGCGGTCATGCCCTCGAGCTTGTTGCCCCAGGCGTTGCCCATGCAGAAGTGCCACGAGCGCTCCACGCCGGTGGGGATCGCCGACATCGTGCGATCGATCGTCTCGGTGACCCAGTCGTAGTCGCGCTCGCCCGACAGGTGCGGCATCCACGCGCCGAGATCCTCGAGCTGGACGTGCTTGCACCCGGCCTCGACCACCTCGGCGATCTCGGCACGGAACACCTCTGCGAGCGCGCGCGCGAGCTCGTAGCGGTCCTTGACCGGCCCGCCGCGGAAGTGCGCGAGCGTCGCGAGCTGGACCGGGCCTGCACCGATGCACGCCTTGATCGGCTTCGTCGTGTGGCGTTGCGCCCAGCCGTAGAGCAGGGCCATCCGCACCGGACCACGCTCGATCGGGCCATCGACGGCGACGCCGCCGGCCTCATCGAGCGCCCAGATGTCGCGGCCCTTCGCCTTGCTGCGCGCCGGGTGCGGCAGCTTCTCGCTCGAGAACCCGCGCGTGCGCTCGAGCCAGTACCAGAGGAACGAGCCGATCCCCATGTGGTAGTCGTCGAACCACATCTGGCCGTCGCTCAGGACGTCGAGGCCGGCGTCCTCCTGGTCCTGGATCACGACGCGCGTCGCATCGTGGAACGCCTCGGCGTGGCTCGCGATCTTGAACGCCTCGAGGAGGTCCTTGCCGGCGAGCTGCTGCGTGAACCACAGCGGCCGCGGATACGAGCCGACCATCGTCGTCGGGAGGATCGTCGGCTCGCCGGGCGGCGTGGAAGGCGTGGTCATCCCCGCGGGATACTACGGCGGGCTCGCCGCGCGCGTGGTGAAGCGGGGTGTCATCGAGGTGTTACCGGCTCGCCGGGAACGGCGGACCGAGCAGCCAGACGTCGTCGATCGAGCGGATGCGGCCGGTGATCGCGCCGCCGGGCGGCAGCGTCAGCTCGAGCGACATCGGATCGTGCGCCGCCGCGAGCAGCGACAGCCGGCAGCGCGCATGATCGAACGTGCCGGCGACGTCGAACGTCCACGTCAGGTCGTCACCGACCATCGCGAGCGAGCCTTGCACGCGCTCCGGGCTGATCTCGGTGAGCTGCAGCCCGACGCGCCACGGCGACCACGTCAGGTAGTCAGGGTGATCAGCGTCGACGGACCCGTAGCGTCGGGCCTCGCGCTCGATCCGCGCGGGTAGCTCGCAGCGCGCGGTCGGGCGCTCGGCGTGGTTCGCCACGGCGGCGGGCGCGGCCCCGCCGCAACCGAGCACGCACCCGAACACGAAGGCAGCGCGCCACATCAGTAGAGGCGATGGAGGTGGGTCCCGCGATAGTAGTGCCCGAGGATCTGCGCGTACGACTTGCCGGCGCTCGCCATCCCCATCGCGCCCATCTGGCACATCCCGACGCCGTGGCCGAAGCCGGCGCCGCGGAACACGAAGCTGTCGCCCTCACGCTTGACCTCGAACAGCGTCGACTTGAGGCCGCCGAGCAGCCGGCGGATCCGCAGATCACCCGCGACGTCCACGCTGCCCTTCTCGCCCTTGAGCGTGAGCACGTTGATCCGACCAGACACCCCCCGCTGCTTCGGCACGAGCGCGGTGACCCGCCCGATCTCGGGGAACTCGGTCGCGATCCGCAGCGTGAGGTCGTCGACGCGCAGCTTCTCGGTCCACCGGTAGCGCCCGCGGCCCGGCTTGCCGGCCTTGGCGTGATCCTGGCACCACGCGCCGGCGCCGTCGTCGAGGAAGGCGCCGATCGTCGCGTCGCTGATCCGGGTCATCCCGCCCTTGGCGTGATCCGCGCGACCGCGCAGCGACGGATCGGGCGCACCGCCCCAGATCGCGTCGTTGTCCTCGCTGTGCCCGCCGCACGACGCGCTGTACCGGATGTCGACGAGCCCGCCGCCGTCGCGCAGCAGCACCATGCCGCGGGTCTTCTCGACCGCGCGCGTGGTGCGCGGGTCCTCCTTGCCGGCGCCCGCATAGACCTGGCACTGCTGCGTCGAGCACAGCAGGAACGGATCGGTCAGGTTGCGGCGGCCGATCTTCTCGAGCAGCTCGGTGCGCGCGGCGATCGCCTGAGCCTCGAGCGCGGCCGGCGGCGCATCGGGATACATCTCCGCGGGCACCAGGCCGGCGAGCAGCTTGTCCTCGGGGACCGCGTTGGCCGCGAGCAGGGAGCCATCGTGATCGAGCGTGACGTAGACGGCACCCCAGTAGCGCCGATCCTCGGTGCCCGTCGTGAGCTGCGAGCCGCCGGTGCCGGTCGGGACCGCGGCGACCGTCAGCGTCTCGGTCGAGCGCTTCGGCGTGAACCACAGCACCGACGGGTTGCGGATCGTCGTCGAGCCGCTGCGCGCCACGATCGTGCCGGACGGGCGGCGCACCAACTCCTGGTGGACGAGCGTGCGGACGCCGAAGCGCTTCGCGAGATCGGCGGCGCGCGCGGCGCCCTTGCCGGCGGCGACCGGATCGATCGCGATCCGGATCTCGCGCGTGTCGATCACCTCGCCGTTGACGCCGAACATCGTGCCGATCTCGAACGACCGCGGATCGAAGCCGCGCTCCTTCCAGCGCGCGAGCGCCGCCGTGACGCCGGCGCTATCCTCGGGCGCCAGCGTATCGACGACGGTCCAGTCGTGGAGCACCGCGGGCCTGGCGTGCTCGGCCGTGATCGTCCAGCCCTCGCCGCCATCGGTCTCGATCGCGGAGCCGCCCTGGCCATCCGGCCGCACCAGGATCCCGCTCTTGGCGCGCAGCTGCACCGTCTTCTGGTTGCCCATGATCTCGACCGTGATCAGCGGCAGCCCGGTGTCCGTGAACGTGAAGCGCGTCGAGTAGAGGATGCGCAGCTTGTCGCTCGCCGAGGTCTCGTCCGCCGACGCGAGCCGGATCCCGACGAGGAACGTCCCCGCGAATGCCGCGAGAAACAGGACGGCCGCGAGACACCCGGTCAGGGCGGTCGTGCCGAGGTCTCGGAGGGCAGGGCGAAGCATCACCGAGGCTAGGCAGCCGCGGCGCGCGGGTGCAACTTTACGGCGGCGACCAGGGCTGGCCGGTCTCGGCGCTGATGTGGGCGAGCCGGACCCCGGTCGGCCGCAGGTCGATCGTGCCGAACACGATCGGCAGGCTGAACCGCCGCGGCCCGATCGAGCCGGGGTTGAACACGGTGAGCCCGCGATCGACGCCCATGAACGGCACGTGCGAGTGGCCGCACACGACGAGCGAGGCGCCGGCGGCGCGGGCGAGCTTCGCGACGTCCGCGCGGATCCGCGGGCCCGCGACCGCGATGTGGGTGAGCAGCATGCGGAGCACGCGCGTGCCCTCGGTCGCGCCGGCGCCGCTCACCACGTCGATCGTCATGACGTCGGGCAGGTCGCGCGCGCGGGTGTCGATGTTGCCGCGCACCGCGTAGACCGGCGCGATCGCCGCGAGCTGATCGAGGACCTCGAGCTCGCCGATGTCGCCACCGTGCAGGATCGCATCGGGTGCGAGCGCCGCGAGGTGGCGGGCGGCGTCGGGGTGCGGCAGCGAGTGCGTATCGGCGACCACCGCGAGCCGCAGCGTGCCGTCCGCGCGGGCGGTGATCGATGCGGACGTCTGGCGGAGGGCGGGCGGCACAGCTGTTCCTACCGCGATCGTGCGCACCTGTCAGGTTCCGGCCCCGCGCGGCCGTGCCACAACGTGCACATGGACCAGCTGCCTCCGGATGTCCTCGCCCGCCGCGGCCAGCTGCCGCTCAAGCCCGCGCCGGTGGTGCTGACCGGCGCGCGCGCGAGCTCCGCCCGCTCGAGCTCGACGCGCACGTCGCGGCGCTGCACGCGGTGAGCTGCGGCGCGCCGTTCGTGCTCGGCGACCGCCGGGTCGAGGCCTACGATCCCGATCTGCTGATCTGGCGGTACATGAAGGGTGGGCCGCACCGGGATGCCGCCGCGCTGTACAGCTACCTCGCGCGCCAGGTCGACGGCGTCGATCAGCTGCCGATGGTCGTGCTCGATCGCGCGACCGGCACGCCGATCGGCGTCGCGTCGTTCATGTCCAACCGACCATCGGATCTCGTGATCGAGCTCGGCAGCATCTGGTACGGCCCGATCGCGCAAGGCACGGGCGCCGCGCGCGAGGCCACGCACCTCATGCTCGAGCACGCGCTCGCGCTCGGCTATCGCCGCGTCGAGTGGAAGTGCGACGCGCGGAACGTGCGCTCGGCACGCGCCGCGGTGTCCTACGGCTTCACGTTCGAAGGCATCCAGCAGGCGCACGGCATCGTCAAGGGACGCAACCGCGACACCGCGTGGTACCGCGTGCTTGCTACCCGCGCGTAGAGCGCGGGCTTCCGTCGCCGACCAGGATGGCCGGCGGTTCAGAGTCGCGTGCGAACGATGTAGCGCAGGTTCAGGAAGTTGATCACGAAGTGCGCGGCGATCGGCCCGCCGATGCTGCCGGTCCACAGCGCGAGCCAGCCGAAGCCGAGGCCGAGCACGAAGGCCGAGATCGTCCACGGGATGAACCGCTTGCCCGGGCCGACGTGGAGCAGCGCGAACACGAGCGCCTGCAGCCAGACGCCGAGCCACGGCATCAGCGCGCCCCGGAACAGCATCTCCTCGCCGATCGACGACGCGAGGGCGAGGATCACCATGTCGCGCGAGGTCAGCGGGCCGAGCAGGTCGTGGAAGCTGCCGTGGAGGTCGCGCGCCCACTGATAGTGCCGGGTCGCGAGCCGGGTCAACCCGACCACGCCGAGCCCGACCACGACCCCGAGCACCGGGCCGAGCAGCAGCAGACCGCCGCTCGGGGTGCCGATCCGGAACACGTCGGGATTCCCCCGCGCCGCCGCAAGCACGAGCCCGACCAGCCCCATCGCACCGTAGAGGCCGATCACCATGCTCGCCCGCGACAGCGGGGGCGCGGGGCTCGGTTCACTCGGCGAAAACATCGAGGCCGGTACTATGCGGTGCCGGTGGACGCTCGTTCAACACCGATCAGCTTGACGACGCCGCCGAAACCTCCTAAAGAATCACCTCTCTGACAATCTGCGCGCGGATGGCGGAATTGGTAGACGCGCTAGCTTGAGGTGCTAGTGGGTAACACCGTGGGGGTTCGAGTCCCCCTTCGCGCACGAGATCGAACGGCCGGGCTCCTCACCCGGCCACCCGGATCAGCTTCCCAGTCGTCACCGGCTGCCGCCTCGCAACACGCGAAGCGCAGCTCGTTGACGACCCGTTTGCTCGGCGCCGTCCGCAAGGTCGTGCCGCCGGACCGACGTGGCACCGCATCACGGTGCCCACCCACAAGCTGAAGCCGCTCGGGAGCAGGTCGAGACCTGGCTCGCGACGACCCACCTCGACGTCGCGCTCGAATCTGCAAAATAGTCTGCAACCGCAGGCGGCGGGCTGCGTGTTGGAGCATGAAACAGCTCCTCCGCCTCCTGCTCGCGACCGCCACCCTGTCGACCGCCGCCGCGCCGCTTTACGCCGAGGGCCCGCCCCCGCCGCCGCCGAGCGGACCCACCGGGCCGGCCGCGCCGAACACGCCGACCGCCCCGACCACGGAGAAGATGTGGTCGCGCATCAACATCAACGCGATCAAGCCGACGCTGTCGGCGCGCAACGTCTACGCGCTTCGCGGCATGCACAGCAACGGCGTGCGCGGTGGCTGGACGATGGAGACGTCGTACCTGATCAACGACGCGACGAAGACGATCCAGATCACGGTCGCGGCGCACGCCCCGAAGGGCAGCAGGACGACGCGCAACCTCGATCCCGTCGACGTGAAGGTCGACATCACGGAGCTCGCGGGCGCGGCGTACTCGGGCGCCCCCGGCAAGTACGACGTGATCGTCGTCGACCGCGATGGCAAGGAGCTCGTGCGTACGGTCTACGAGATCAAGGCGCAGCCCGCCCCGAAGTCTTGAGCCACGCGTCGATCGCCGCGCCCTCGTCGGCGTCCTCGGCCGCGGCGTAGGCATCGCGCGCCTGCTTCGCGAGCGCCGCGACGCGTGCCGGATCGCGGCGGAGCGCACGCAACGCCTTCGCGAGCAGGAACCGAGTATGCGCCAGCGTGCTCGGATTCGCCGCGTTCGCCGTCCGCAGGGCGAGGCCGCGCTCGAGCAGCGGTAGCGCGCGTTCCGGGGCGCGGCGTTGCAGCTCGACATCGGCGAGCCCGACGAGCGGACGCGCGAGCTCGACGTGGTCCTTGCCGAGCGCATGCTCCCCGATCTCGATCGCGCGCAGATAGCCGGTCGCCGCCGCGTCGAGCTGGCCGGCGGCCTTGCGCGTCGATGCGATGTTGAGCCAGTTCGTGCCGTTGTCGGCATGCTCGGCGCCGTCGCGTGCCTCGGTGATCCGCCGGGCGCGGTCGAACAGGGCGATCGCCTCGTCGTAGCGCTCCGAGAGGCTGTGCAGGATGGCGAGGTTGCCGAGCACGGCGCCGACGCGCGGATGCTCCGGACCGCACACGCGCTCGTAGATCTCGAGAGACCGGCGCGCGGCCGCGATCGCCTCGGGCGCGCGCTCGCTGTAGTGCAGCGACTGCGCCATCGAGCCCAGGATCGCCGCGCTGTCGCGAGCGCAAGTCGAGGGAAAGCTCGCCGACCAGATCGCGTTCTACGCCAAGCCCAAGCTGCTCGTCGTCGACGAGCTCGGCTACCTGCCGCTCGAGAAGCAGACCGCGCACCTGTTCTTCCAGCTCGTCAGCCGTCGCTACGAACGAGGCAGCATGCTCATCGCCACCAACCAAACCATCACGCAATGGGGCCACGTCTTCGGCGACGAGATGATTGCTTCGGCCGTCCTCGATCGCGTGCTCCACCACAGCCACGTCCTGGTCATCCAGGGCGATAGCTTCCGACTACGGCGGAGCACGGGGTCTCGGAGACGTCAGCTCGAAGGGCCGGCACCGATCACGACAGCAGCGAGACGACGCTCACGGTCGGAGCCCGTAGCGGGCGACGAGCTTGGCGAGCTGATCCTCGGTGGCGTCCGGGTCGCCGCAGATCTGGTCGCCCGCGCGGCGCGTCGCGTCCACGGCAAAGCCGCAAGCGGCCGCCGCGTCGCAGTCCGTTGCCGAGCGCGCGAAGCACATGCAGTTCGCCGGATCGCTCGAGGCGTCGAGGCCGTTGCCGACCCCGACCACGCCGCCGATGTTGTTGGCGACGAGCGCGGGCTCGAGGGCGCCGCTCTCGATCCGGTCGGCAACCCACGCGATGTCGCGGACATTCGAGTTCTCGCAATCGACGCCCGAGAACCCGCTGATGCCCTGCGCGTGGCCCAGGTCCGCCGAGGAACCGCCGATGACGACCATCTCGTAGTCGCCCGAGCTGGGGCGCGTCGTCACGACGTCGACATCGAACGGGTACAGCGCCTCGCGCACGCGGCAGGTCACGGTCTCGATGTGCGCGGCTCGATCGGCGGCCATCGGTCGCCACGCGGGGATGGTCGCGGTGGGGCGACCCTGGGCGACCCACCTCGCCGTGTTCTGCGTGGCATCGTTCTCGCCCCGCGTGACAGTCTGCCCTTCGAACTGGAGGAACAGCTTGTGCGTCCCGCCCGCCGTCCTGGCATTGCAGATGACGCCAGACGCATCGTGCGTCGCCGCATCGCTCGAGAGCGGGGCCGCGTCGGTGGCCGGCGCGCCGCCATCGCCACACGCCACCGGGAACAAGCAAACGAACGAGCAAACGATCAAGCTACGCATGGCGCGCATCCTAGTCGTCCGGCGTTTCGCGGCCTAGTGATGGTGCGGGTTCTTCGAACGCGGCGATGCGGCGACCTGCGCCATCTGCTCGCGGAGGAGCCACGGCGGCTCCTCGTCGACGTCGTCGATGAGCGTCTCCAGCGCAGGCGGCGCGATCGCCTCCGGCACTCAGCTACAGGTCGCGTTCGCGCGGCGAGTAGTCGGCCCACCGCTTGTACTTCTTGTAGCGCTCCGCGAGCTCCTTCGCGTGGGCATCGCCGAGCTTCGCGAGGTAGCGCGCGAGCAGGCCGAGCGCGGGCGAGTAGGCGAGGGTCCGGCCGCCATCGCGGAGCGACGTCGACTCCTCCACGGCGAGCTGCGCACCGAGCACCTCGCGGACGCGCGGATCGGTCTTGCGCTTGCGCACGACGCGTTCGCTGTCAGGGTGGGCCTCGCAGAAGTAGCGCAGGGCACCCTCGAACACCCGGTCGTCGGCGCCGAAGTCCCGGAGCAGCCGGAACGCGACCGCGCGCAGCCGAGCGACGGTGCCATGGGGCTGATGGGCGGGCGCCACCACGGCACCGGGCGCCAGGTACGGCGCGAGCTCGTCGCACATCCCCTGCGTGACCTTGCCGAGCTGCAGGTAGCCATCGGCGAGCGCGAGCGGCTCCACCGCGGCGTCGTGCCCGGGCTGGAGCAGGCACGACAGGATGAACGGCGCGGCGTCGCGGACGCGCGTCTCGACGAGGATCGCCAGGGCGGCGTCCGCATCGGCGCTGCGGAGTGCGAGGACGAGCTGCGGCCACGCCTCGGGGATCTCGCGCACGAGGTGCAGGTGCGCGGAGCCCGGGACCGTGTTGCGGTACGCCCAGTGCCCGCGACCTGCGGCCATCGCGAGGAGGAGCTCGTAGCCCTGGCGCGCGGTGGGATGGAGGGCGTCGATCCGTCCGAGCAGGTCCGCGATCGAGCAGGCCGGCGCTTCGACCTCCCAGGTCTCGACGCGCGCGCGCACGCGGGCGGTGCCGTCGACGGGCTCGAACCCCGCGAGTGAGACGAAGCCTCGCTCGGCGGCGTCGAGCAGCGGTGCCACGTCCAGCTCGGCGCGGATCGCGTGGGCCCGCCCGAGCGCGCCCTGCTCCTCGAGGTGATCCGCATAGACCAGCCGCGCGGCCGCGTCCGCGGGCTGGGTCGCGAGCTGCTCGAGGAGCGCGGCCTCCGTCGCATCGGGCTCGCCGATGAAGATGCCGGCGGGACGTTCGAGCAGCGCGGCGATCGACTCGCGGTGCTCCGCCGCGAGCGTGCCCTGGCCGAGCGCGATCCGGATCTCGCGGATCGGGAGGTCGGGGACGAGATCGGGCAGGCGGCGTCGCGCCGTCCGGAACAGCTGATCCGCATAGGTCGCGCGGATGTCGGGCGGGATCCCGGCCGCCTGCTCGCTCGCGAGGTAGGCGAGCAGCTCGAGCAGCGCGTAGCCCGTGACCTCGCGCTCGAGCAGCTGCGCGAGCATCGCATCGGCCGCGACTTCATCGCCCGCCGCCCACGCCGCGAGGAGCCGCGCGCGGAGCGGTGACGGCTCGGTGACGTAGTTCGCGGGGACCCCGAGGTCATTGGCGGCGTGAACCTCGCTGGTGTGCTGCCGGTCCCAGCGCCAGCTCGCGCGGACATGTTCGGTGAAGCACGCGCGCTGCGTCTTCACGAGCTGGCCGCCGAGCAAGAACCTCCGGATCAGCGCCTCGAACGAGCCGATCTCGAGGACGTGCCCCCCGGGGTGCAACAGCACGACATCCGCCGCGCCGCGCGCGAACACGGCGATCCCGCGGGTATCGACGCCGAGTACGACGCCACCGGTGAACGCCACGTCTGACACCGCGCCCCACGCACCCGCGAGGCGGCGCGCGCTGCCTTCGACTCGCAGCCGGTGCTGCCACGACCGGAACCGCGCGCTCGTTGGATCGGGGAGCTCGAAGACGCCACACAGCGTGCCCGGCCCCCACACCGTCATGAGGGCGAGGTACTCGCCGGGGAGGACGGCGAACCGGTCGCCGACCACGGCCGCGATCGCGGGTGCGGGCAGCAGCCGGGGCGCGCCGACGAGCGCGAGGTCGAACATGGCGAGCACGTTCGACCGGCGGCGCCGCCGGCGGCAAGTGCATTCGTCGAGAACACGCGGCCGCGGCGCTCCCCATCCGCCCTGTCGCCTCGCCTCGCCGTGTGCGTGGCGTCGAGATCGATCGGCGAATCACCGTGGAACGAAGGTGATCGGCGACGCTGCGACGGGCGGCGTCAAGCGCGTTCGCATCATCGCATCGCACGGCGGGACGACGCGCTGCGACCGCACGAGGGGAGGCGATACGGCTTCGCAGATGCGGCGCCCGCAAGCGCGGGGATGGTTGCGATGTCGGTGTCTGTCATTACCCGCGAGGTAAGGATCGTCGTCGTCGTCGTCGAGTACGGGCGACGTTGGAGGATGAAGTTTGGAGCACGGTGGTAGACGGTGCCCACCATGGACCACGGATCGAGCACCTCCGCCGAGCCTCCCCCGCGCACGCGCACTGATTGGCGGGCACGGCTTCCGTGGATCGACGGTCTGGGAGCACTGGTGGTGGGGCTGCTCGTGGTCGCCCTCCTGGACCGGGTGCAGGGCTGGTACTCGCTGCCGCGCGACGTGGTGCTGTTCACCGGTGTCGCGAACCTCCTCTACGCCACGCCCGGCCTCGCGATCAGCGTGCTTGGCACGCGAGCGCCCGTGGCCCGGCGACGCCTCCTCGGCGTACTCATCATCGCGAATGCGCTGTGGGCCGTCGTCTGTATCGCGTTGCTCCTGCGGTTTGGACGCGAAGCGTCCGTGCTCGGGCTCCTCCACCTCGTCGCCGAGGGCAGCTACGTCGCCGTGCTCGCCGTGCTCGAGTGGAAGAGCCGGCGGCTCATCCTGGGCGACGCCGTTGCGTAGGGACGACGCGAGCTCGCGGTGTGGCTCTCCGCGCGACGTGAGATCGGGCCGCGCGAGGGCTGCCGATCAGGCGAGGCGCTGCAGCGCCTCGACGTCGAGGCGAACGCCGATCTCCGCGATCAGCGCGTCCTCGAAGCCAAAGAGCACCGCGCCGTCCGGCGTCGGGCGCGAGCCATCGGGCGCGAGCCAGCTACCCACGTACCGGACGCAGACGCCACGAGGCAGCGAGCGTACCGACTCCACCTCGAACCGCGGCTCGGTGAACGCGGCGAAGGTGGCGGCCGCGAACTCTCGCAACGCGTCGCGGCCCACGATCGTCTGCCCGAAGCGCGGGTCGTCGGAGGGCAGGTGATAGAGCACCGCGGCGGTGCACGTGGCGACGAGCGCGCGCCGCGCTCGATCGAGCGGAAGTACTGCGCGATCTGGTCGCGCTGCGCCGGGGCCACCGGCGGGGTCCGGACGACGCTGAAGAGCTTCTCGAGCAGCAGCGCGGTCGGGAAGGGCTTCAGCAGGGAGAACGCCACGCCGTGCTCCTCGAGCTGCTCACCCGTCACCGGCCAGCCGCTCAGCAGCCCGACGGGGATGGGGCGCGCAAGCCGGACGACGTCGCCGACGTCACGCCACCGCTGGACCACGTCGCTGCTGTTGACGAGCAGGCCGCCGATCACCACGTCGAAGTCGCGCCGCCGCAGCTCGGCGTGCGCGTCGTGCGCGTCGTTGGCGCCGACCACCTCGAAGCCGTGATAACCGAGGAACCTGGTCAGGATATCTCGCGTGTCTTGGTGGTCGTCGACCAGGAGCACCCGGAGCATCGGCGCGAAGGTACACGGAACCGTGAGCATTACAGCTCGATGCCGACGTTAACGCGCACCGCGAACCGGTGCATCGCTTCTCCGCTCCGTGACTCGTCCGGATCCGTCGTGGGCAGCAGGTCGGCGCCGCTGGCGATCGCCAGACCCGCGCGGGTATCGACGACGAAGCGGCCCTTCCGGTAGGCCACACCGACTCCGAACGCCTGAGGAGCCTGACCCGACCACCCATGGGTGCCACGTGTGCATCATGCATGCCTCGGGAAGTGTTCTGAAACTCGTTTGACGTCAAACGAAGGGGGTGGCGCTGACGCTCATCGGGCGGCGCTGCCTCGCGCGCCACGCCCACAGGAGACGAGCTGTCCCCGCCGCCCACGAGCCTCCGGGGAACGAGGCTTGCAAGTGCCCGCACCAGCTCTGCGGCGACCTCCGTCATGGCGATCGCCCACCGCTGCTGCCGTGGAGGCACCCTTGTTCCGGATTCCGACGATCGTTCTCAGCGTGGCCGCCCTCGCGTGCGGCGCACGCACGCCCGAGGTCGCGACGCCCGCGACGGCCGCAC
>JALZOI010000623.1 GCA_030857245.1 Myxococcota bacterium | reverse complement strand
CGTGCTGCACGTCGTGGGGGCGTGCGGGGAGGGGCCCGCGCCGGCCGGGTTCTCGCAGCAGGTGACCGACAAGCACTGCGCGGTGCTCCGCAAGGTGCAGACCGAGTACCAGCAGCAGTGGGTCGCCAAGGCGCGGCCGTTCTTCGCGGAGAAGGTGCCGGCGAGCGTGCCCAGGCGCGTCGTCTATCCGTTCGCCGGCGGCGATCTGTCGACCGCGCTGACCGTGTATCCCGACGCCGACGAGATCACGACGATGTCACTCGAGCCGGCCGGCGATCCCCGCACGCTCGCCGCCCTCGCCACGCCGGCGGCGACGCAGCCGAGCAAGCCCGGCAAGGCCGCGGCGCGTCCCCGACCGTCGCCGGCGCTCGTCAAGGCGCTCGCCACCGTGGAGTCGGAGTTGCGGTTCCTCTACAAGGTGAACTTCAGCAACACGATGAACATGATCGACGCGATGCGCGGTGGGCAGCTGCCGACCCAGCTGATCTTCGGGATGTCCGCGCTCAAGGTGCATGGCTACGAGGTCGTCGCGCTGCGCTACTTCCGCCTCGACGAGGAGGGCCGCCTCCACTACCTCACCGACGAGGAGGTCGCGAGCGCCCCGGCGGTGACGAAGCGCGCCGACCAGCGCAACCGGCTGTTCGCGAACGCCGAGATCCGGTTCCGCAAGCCGGGCGGGCGCGTCCAGGTGTATCGCCACCTCCAGGTCAACCTCGACGACTCGCACCTCACGAAGGATCCGCGCGTGTTGCGCCACCTCGAGGCCAAAGGTCCGATCGCCGGGATGACGAAGGCCGCGAGCTACCTGCTGTCGTGGAACGACTTCTCGCAGATCCGCGAGTACCTGGCGAAGCACGTGGTGTGGATGGTGTCGGACGCGACCGGCATCGCCCCGAAGTGGGGCAAGCCGGCGGGCTTCGAGTACGAGCTCTACGGCTCGTTCGGTGGCCCGCACATCGACGCCGGCAACGGCATCTCGAAGAACTGGGAGGCCGAGTTCGCGGCGCAGCCCCGGCGCTCGCTACCGTTCCGCTTCGGCTACTACGACAGCAAGCACGTGAACCACCTCGTAATCATGAAGAAGAAGAGCTGACGCGCTAGAACGTCAGCTCGCCGCAGTACGTGCCGGTGAACAGGCCCTTCACCGTGACCTGCTTGTCCTTGTAGGCGCCGACGCGCGGCTTGAACGACACGTTCCCGACGCAGATCGAGACGACGTCGCCGGCCGCCTTCGGCTTGTCTCCGACGATCGAGACGTCGCCGCCGGCCTGCGTGTGCGACTCGATGCCGACGCCCTTGCCCATCATCCCGCTGCCGCCCGCGAAGGCGCGGACGCTGAGCTCGCCCTCGGGCACGTTGCGGCCCTTGCGCGAGATCATCTCCTCGCACGTCGTCTGGTCGTGGTTGAAGACCTCGACCTCGAGGGTCCTCGAGTCGCCCATGATGGTCGTCCGCGCGAAGCCCTTGGGCATCGCGTCGAGCGGCTTGCCGTCCACGGTCACCGCGACGGGACCGCAGGATTCGGCGGTCTGCGCCTGCTTGGAGCCACACCCGGACGACGACGCCACGACCAGCAACAGGGCAGGGACGACGAGCAAGCTGAGCTTGTGCATCCCGCGAGGCTACGCCAACCCGTTCACTGCTGCGCGTGGACGGCGAGCACATCGGCGACGCACAGCGTGAGGCGCTTCGCCGTCGGGACGTGCAGGAACTCGTTCGGGCCGTGCGCGTTCGACGCCGGACCGAGCACGCCCGTGATGCAGAACTGCGCCTTCGGGAACTTCTCGCCGAGCATGTACATGAACGGGATCGTACCGCCCTCGCCCATGTACATCGCCGGCTTACCGAAGTGCCGCTGCGACGCGGCGTCGAGCGCCTGCTCGAGCCACGGCGCCAGCTCCGGCGCGTCCCAGCCGGCGCTCGCGGTGCCGCCGGTGAACGTGACCTTCGCGCCGTACGGCGGATCCTTCTCGAGGATCTCCTTGACCGCGGCCTGCGCCGTCGCGGGATCGACGCGTGGTGGGATCCGGATCGACAGCTTGAGGTTGGTGCTCGGGCGCAGCACGTTGCCGGCGTTGCCGATCGGCGGCCAGCCATCCGCGCCGGTGATCGCGAGGCCCGGCCGCCACGTGCGGTTCAGGATCAACTCGACGTTGTTCCGGGTGACGGGCTCGACGCCGGGCTGCAGCGGGAACTTGTTGTAGACCTCGTCGCCGATCACCTCGGCGGTGCGCTCCGCCTGGAGCACGCGCTGCTTCGGGATCTTGGTCGCGAGCGCGTCGATCTTGACGACGCCGGTGTGGCTGTCGTCGATGCGGTCGAGCAGCATGCGGACGACGCGCTCGCTCGCCGCGATCACGCCGGTGCCGTCGCCCGAGTGCACGCCCTCGGTGAGCAGCGAGACCTCGAGGTTGCCGATCACGAGGCCGCGCAGCGACGTCGTCGACCACAGCTGGTCGTAGTTCGCGCAGCCCGAGTCGAGGCAGACGACCAGCGAGAGGTCGCCGATCCGCGGCGCGAGGTGATCGATGTACGCGGGCAGGTCGTAGCTGCCCGACTCCTCGCACGCCTCGATCAACACGACGCACCGCGCGTGCGGCACCTTGTCCTTGCGGAGCGCGTTGATCGCGGTGAGCGACGCGAAGATCGCGTAGCCGTCATCGGCGCCGCCGCGGCCGTAGAGCTTGTCGCCCTCGAGCACAGGCGTCCACGGCCCCAGGCCCTCGCGCCAGCCGGTCATCTCCGGCTGCTTGTCGAGGTGGCCGTACAGCATGACGGTGTCGCCCGCGCGGCCGCCAGTGCCCGGGATATCGATGAAGATCACCGGCGTCCGTGGCTGGCCGCCGTCCTCGAGTTGCACGACCTCGAGGGTCGCGCCCTCGGGCAGGCGCTCCTTCGCCCAGCCGGCGAGCAGCCCCACCGCCTTGTCCATGTGGCCGTTGCGCTTCCAGTCGGGATCGAACATCGCCGACTTGTTCGGGATCTTGATGTACTCGACGAGCGTCGGGACGATCGACGACGTGAACTGGTCATCGACCCATTTGGAGGTGCTGTCAGCGACGGGCATGCGCAGACCATAGTCTATGATCGACGTGGATGGGCGCTCAGGGACAGCTCGCCGGCCGCACGATCGGCGGGCGGTACGAGGTGCTCGATCTGATCGGCATCGGCGGGATGGGCGAGGTCTATCGCGCGCGCGACCGCGAGCTCGACGAGATCGTGGCGCTCAAGGTGATCCGCGAGCAGCTCGTCGAGATCCCCGGCGTGCTCGAGCAGTTCCGGAGTGAGGTCAAGCTGGCGCGCCGGGTCACCCACCGCAACGTGGCGCGCGCGTACGAGATGTCCCGCCTCGACGGGCTGACCTTCTACACGATGGAGCTCATCGAAGGCGTCTCGCTGACCCGCCGGCTCGGAGGGCGACCGACGTCACTCGCCGAGGTCGCCGAGGTCGGGGTCGCGCTGTGTGACGCCCTCGCCGCCGCGCACGAGGTCGGCGTCATTCATCGCGATCTCAAGCCCGATAACGTCATGATCGGCCACGACGGTCGCATCGTGCTCACCGACTTCGGCATCGCGGCCGCGGCGCGCGCCGGCGGCGGCGGCCTCAAGGGCACGCCTCGCTACATGGCACCCGAGCAGGCGCGCGGCGAGCCCGCGAGCCCGGGCTCCGATCTGTACGCGCTCGGCGTCGTGCTCCAGGAGCTGATCACCGGGGTCCCCGCGTTCACCGGCAACGTGGCCGCGATCCTCGACGCGAAGCAGCGCATCGAGCAGCTCGAGCTGCCCGAGCTCGACCCGCGCTTCGTCGAGGTCATCACCCGCGCGACCAGCCGGGACCCGGCGCGGCGCCCGCGGAGCGCCGTGGCGATGCGCCGCTCGCTCGCGCCCTTCGCGCGCGGGCTCGCCACCGAGCGGCACGACGAGCCCAGCCTGCTGAACGCGCAGCTGCTGCCCACCGTGGTCGTGCGGTGGCCGCGGCTCGACACCACGGACGGCGGTCCCCAGGTGGAGGTCAACTACCTCGTCGACGCCTTCTACCAGGCGTTGATCCGGCGGCTCTCCGAGTGGCCGCGGCTGCGCGTGTTGCCGCGCGTCGACGTCGGCATCGGGGCGGCGCTCGTCGAGCTGACCGCGGTCGACGAGGACGTCGCGATCCTCGCGTCGATCGGCGGCTCCCGCCTCGAGCTCCGGCAGCCGCTCGACAGCGACGCGCTCGTCCGCAGCGCCGAGCAGTCGGCCCGCGTGCTCGCCGCCTTCGCCGGCAGCGAGTCCGCACCGCCGCCGCTCCGGGGGGAGCGGCTGATCCCCGAGGCCCTCGATCTCGTGCTGCGTGCCCGCTACATGGTGCGCTGCGATCGCAGCTCGCTGCGCACCGCCATCGCGCTGTGCGAGCGCGCGCGGCTGCTCGCGCCCGGGCATCCGCGCGTGCTCGCCGCGCTCGCGCAGTGCGAGGTCCAGCTGACGTTCTATGCCGGCCATCCCGAGCCCGGCCTGCTGCGCTCGGCCACCGAGCACGCCTTCGCCGCGATCGCCGCGGACCCGGATCTCGCCGAGGCGCATCTCGCGCGCGGTCACATCGAGCTCCACCGCGGCCATCCGGTCGCGGCGGCGGCCTGCTTCCGCGCCGCCATCG
>JALZOI010000622.1 GCA_030857245.1 Myxococcota bacterium | reverse complement strand
GCGACCGCGTGCGCCCAGTCGAAGGTCTCGCCGCTGCCGCCGCGGCTGGTCGACGGCGTGTCGAGCAGGATCGCGTCGACCGGCCAGCCCTCGAGCCCGTCCATCGCGGCCGCGCCGGTGACCGCGATCGCCTTCCACGCCGGGCGCTTGGCGGCGTTCGCGATCGCACCGACCTCCGCCGGCTGCTCGCCGCCGTGGAGCTGGATGATGTCGAGATCGACGAGCGCCATCACGGCCGCGACGTCGTCCGCGGTGACGTCGACGAACACGCCGACCACCTGCGCCGGGCCCGCTCCCCGCACCGCGGCGACCAGGCTCGCGGCTTGCTCCGGCGCGACGTAGCGCCGGGATCCCGGCCAGAAGTTGAGCCCGATGAAGTCGACCCCGGCGGCGGCGGCGCGCGCGGCGTCCTCGACGGTCGTGACCCCGCAGATCTTGATCTTTGTCGTCGGCGTCGGCGTGGTCATCGAGACCCTCCCTCGCGATCGTCGCGCAGCTCGCGCAGGGCCTGCGCCGGTGACGGCGCGCGCATCAGGTGCTCGCCGACCAGCACGGCATGGGCCCCCACGGCGCCGAGCAGCTTGACGTCGTTGGCGGTGCGGATCCCGCTCTCGGCGACCACGACGACGTCGGGCGGCAACGTCGGGACGATCGCGGACGTCAGCGTCATGTCGATCGAGAACGTCTTGAGGTTGCGGTGGTTGATGCCGAGCAGGGTCACGCCGCACGCCAGCGCGGTCTCCGCCTCGCGCGCATCGTGGACCTCGACGAGTGCATCGAGCCCGTACGACGCGGCGGCGGCGAGCAACTCGGCGAGCTGCGGACGCTCCAGCGCGGCCACGATCAGCAGCACGCCATCGGCGCCGGCGGCGCGCGCCTCGGCGACCTGGTAGGCGTCGATGATGAAGTCCTTGCGCAGCAGCGGCAGTGCGACCCGGCTCCGGCAGCGCGCGAGGAACGTGAGATCACCGTCGAAGAACGAGCGATCCGTCAGCACGCTGATCGCGGCGGCTCCTCCGTCGGCGTACTGCGCCGCGATCTCGGCGGGGTCCGCGTCGGGCCGGATCGGGCCGGCCGACGGCGACGCGCGCTTGATCTCCGCGAGCACGCGGACCGGCGTGCCGGGCACCCGCGTCAGCGCGGCGGCGAGCCCCCGCACCGGGCCCGCGGTACCGGCGCTGGCCTCGAGATCCGCGAGCGAGCGCGAGGCGCGCGCTGCGGCGACCTCCTCGCGCTTGCGAGCCAGGATGTCGTCAAGGATCGTCACTCGACCCCCCGGAACTCGGCGGCCGTTCGGGTCGCCAGCTCGGAGAGGTCGGCATCGAGCGAGGCCGTGCTCGCCTCGCACCAGCGGTAGAGGACGAGCCGCGCCGCGCCATCGACCGCGACCATGCGCGCGCGGATCAGCTGGTCGGGAAGCCGATCGAGATCGAGCGCGCCGGTCTCGAGCAGCTCGAGCCCGAGCGCCGCGGTCATCGCCGCCGCGTGCAGCACGGCCTCGAAGCGCTCGCCGTGCTGGACGTGATGGCCGGCGAGCACCTTGCGCACGACGGTGGCGTTGTGGGCGGCGTCGCCGCCGGCGAGGCCGGCGGGATCGACCTCGTCGAGCCCGAACTGCTTCGGGTGGAGCTGGTGGCTCGTGAGCTGGCCGTCGTCCCAGATCGCGACGTGGGTCGGTCCGCGCACGGCGATCTCGTCGAGCCCGTCGGCGCCATGCACCACCGCGGCGCGCCGCACGCCGAGCGCCCCGAGGGCCGCGGCGACCGGCTCGCACCACCGCCGCTCGTAGACGCCGACCACCTGGTGACGGACGTGCGCCGGGTTGGTGAGCGGGCCCAGCAGATTGAAGATCGTGCGCGTCCCGAGCTCGCGGCGCGGACCGGCAGCGTGTCGCGTGGCCGCGTGAAACCGTGGTGCGAACGCGAAGCCGATGCCCGCGGTCTCGATGCAGCGGGTCACGATGGCCGGATCCGCATCGACCACGACGCCGAGGGTCTCGAGCACGTCAGCCGAGCCGCAGCGCGACGACTGCGCGCGATTGCCGTGCTTGGCGACCGTGCCGCCGCACGCGGCGATCAGGATCGCGGCGAGCGTCGAGACGTTGATCGTGCCGGCGCCATCGCCGCCGGTGCCGCACGTGTCGATCGAGTGCTCGAGGTTCGGGCACTCGAGCGGCGTCGCGCGCGTCCGCATCGCCGAAGCGGCCCCGACGAGCTCGTCGACCGCCTCGCCCTTGGCGCGTAGCGCGACCAGCAGCCCGCCGATCTGCGCGGGGGTCGCCTCGCCGTCCATGATCTGCCCCATCACGTCGGCGATCTCGGCGCGCGAGAGATCGAGGCGGTCGAGGGCGCGGCCGATCGCGCGGACGATCGCGACCGTCACGTGCGCGCCTCGCGCGCCTGGCGCAGGAAGTTGGCGAGCAGCGCCTTTCCCGCCGTGGTCATGATCGACTCGGGATGAAACTGCACGCCCTCGAGCGGCGCACTCAGCCCCTTCGCGCGGACCCCCATGATCTCGTCCTCCCACGTCTTCGACGTGACCTCGAGTGTCTCCGGCATCGACTCGGGCGCGATCACCAGCGAGTGGTACCGGGTCGCGACGAACGGGTTCTCGATCCCGGCATACAGGCCGCGCTCGTCGTGGAAGATCTTCGACGTCTTGCCATGCATGATCCGCGGCGCGCGCACGATGCGCCCGCCGTACACCTGCCCGATGCACTGGTGACCGAGGCAGACGCCGAGGATCGGGATCACGCCGGCGAACCGCTTGATCACGTCCATCGAGATGCCGGCCTCGTTCGGCGTGCACGGCCCCGGCGAGATCGTGATCGCATCGGGCGCGCGGGCCGCGATCGCGTCGAGCGTGATCGCGTCGTTGCGCTCGACCGTGACCTCCGCGCCGAGCTCGCCGAAGTACTGGGCGAGGTTCCACGTGAACGAGTCGTAGTTGTCGATCAGGAGGAGCTTCACAGGTCGTCCTCGCGGGCGGCCGTGCGCGCCATCGCCACCGCGCGCAACACGCCGCGCGCCTTGTTCACGCACTCCTCGTACTCGAGGACGGGCACCGAGTCCGCGACCAGCCCGGCGCCGGCCTGCACGTAGATGGTGTCTCCGATCGAGACCAGCGTGCGGATCGCGATCGCGAGGTCGAGGTTGCCCGTGTAGCTGATGTAGCCGACGGCGCCGCCGTAGATCCCGCGCTGGTGCGGCTCGAGCTCGTCGATGATCTCCATGGCACGGATCTTCGGGGCGCCCGAAAGCGTCCCGGCCGGGAACGCGGCGCGCAGCACGTCGAGCCACGTCTTGCCGGCAGCGAGATCGCCGACCACGTGCGACGTCATGTGCATGACGTGCGAGTAGCGCTCGATCACCATCTGCTCGACGACATGCACCGAGCCAATCTCGGCCACCCGGCCGACGTCGTTGCGGCCGAGATCGATCAGCATGAGGTGCTCGGCGCGCTCCTTGGGATCCGCGAGCAACTCGGCGGCGAGCCGGTCGTCCTCCGCCGGCGTCGCACCGCGCGGTCGGGTCCCCGCGATCGGGCGGACCTCGACGCGCCCGTCGGAGAGCCGCACGAGCGTCTCGGGAGACGCGCCGGTGACGCGGGCCTCCGGGAACTCGAGGTGGAACATGTACGGCGACGGGTTGATCACGCGGAGCGCGCGATAGACGTCGAGCGGCCGCGCGCCGGCCACCGGCTCGGCGAACCGCTGCGAGAGCACGACCTGGAAGGCGTCGCCGGCGAGGATGTACTCCTTCACCGAGTCGACCGCGGCGCAGAACTCGTCCCGCGAGAAGGACGAGCCCGGCGGCACGATCATCGAGGCGCGCTCGTTGGCGCGCGGGGGCTCGAGCGATGGCAGCGGGCGACGCGGCGCCCGCAGCGTGGTGACGATGGCGTCGATCCGGGCGCACGCCCGTGCGTAGGCCGCCTCGGCGCGCTCGGGCCGCGCGACGTATGGAGTCGCGACCACCTTGAGGGTCTGCCGCAGGTTGTCGAAGATCAGCAGGGTGTCCGTGACGACCATGCAGAGCGACGGTAGGCTCTCCATGTGGGGTCCCGGTCGTGCGCGGGCCGGGAGCTCCTCGAACGCGCGGACGCAGTCGTAGGCCATCCAGCCCACCGCCCCGCCCCAGAACCGCGGGAGTCCCGGCACGTCGACCGGGCGGAGCTCGCCGAGGACCTCCGAGAGGGCCGCCGTGGGATCGTTGGTGGCCCACTCCGCCGTGCGCGGGGGCCCGCCGCCATCGACGTCGTACCAGGTGACCGTGGCCGTCCCGGCGGTCCAGCGCACGATCGCGCGGGGTGCCACGCCGACGAACGAGTACGCCGCCCAGGTCGCGCCGCCGACCACGGACTCGAGCAGGAACGAGTGCTCGCCCGCTCCCAGCGCGGCGTACGCGGAGACTGGCGTGTCGCCGTCGGCGAGCAGCTCGCGGTAGACCGGGATGAGGTTCCCCCTCCCAGCGGCCGCGACGAACTCGTCGCGCGACGGCGTGAACATCAGGGGACCGGTTATACCCACGACGGCGCGGCGTTGCCATCGGCGGCCGTGCATTGCAGCCGAGGCGCGATCGCACTGCCGGCCACCGGCGCGCGTGGCGGGATGCCTCGGGAAGCCGCCGGCGACCGGGCGGCGGGCGGCCCCGCGC
>JALZOI010000621.1 GCA_030857245.1 Myxococcota bacterium | reverse complement strand
GCTGCGACCCCGACCCCGCCCGCGAAGGCGGCGTTCCCCGGGGTGCCTGACACGCTCGCCGGCGAGCACCTCGCCTGGATCCTCCATGCCATCGTGAGCCAGGACGGCGTCGTCACGACCGCCGACGTCGAGCGTCGCCTGCACGCGTCGTTCCTCGCGGCGGTCCCGGCCGCCCAGTTCCTCGCCGTCTCGAAGAGCCTCGCGTCGTTGAACCCGATCTCGGTCCTGTCGGTGACGGGGACCGAGCTCTCGCTCGTCGCGAAGCTCGCGACCAAGCAAGGGCCGCTGATCGCGACGGTCCTGGTCGACGCACCGACGCAGCAGCTCGTCGGGCTGCTGTTCGCGCCGGACGCGCCGCGGCCGAAGACGTTCGCCGAGGCCGTGCAGATGGCGGAGCAGCTGGCGCCGCGCGCCCAGCTGCTCGTCGCCGCCCTCGATCAGGGGACGTGCAAGCCGCTGCACGCCACGACGTCGAAGCAGCCACTCGCGATCGGCTCGACGTCCAAGCTCTACGTGCTGCTCGCCCTCGTCGACCGGATCCTCGCCGGCAAGGCGACGTGGGACGACGAGCTCGCGGTCCGCGACGACTGGAAGAGCCTGCCGTCGGGGATCACGCAGGACGAGCCCGTGGGCACGCAGCTGACGCTGCGGACGTACGCCGAGCGCATGATCTCGATCAGCGACAACACCGCGACCGATCACCTGCTGTACACGCTCGGGCGCAAGCCCGTGGAGGCAGCGCTGCGCGCGACCAGGCACGCGAGCCCCGCACGCAACGTGCCGTTCCTCGGGACGCGCGAGCTCATGTTGTTCAAGCTCGGGATGCCCGACGCCGAGATCGAGCGCTATCGCAAGCTGCCCGAGGCGAAGCGGCGCGCGTACCTCGACACCACGCTCGCCGGCAAGCATCCCGACCTCACGCAGGTCGCCGCGTGGACGACCGGCCGCCGGATCGATCAGCTCGAATGGTTCGCGAGCGCGGACGATGTGTGCCGCGCGATGGGGACGCTGTGGCAGCGTGCCCAGCGCGACGCGGCGAAGCCGCTGCTCGACGTGCTCGCGAAGAATGCCGGCATCGCGGTCGACCAGGCGGCGTGGCCGTACCTCGGCTTCAAGGGCGGCAGCGAGCCGGGGGTCATCAACCTGACCTGGCTCGCGCGCCGCGCTGATGATCGGTGGTTCGTCGTCGTGCTGACGGCGAACGCCCCGGATGCGACGGTCGACCACGCGAAGGTGAGCGCCGTCGCGCAGGGCGTGTTCGAGCTGCTCGCGACCCCGACCCCATGATCGTCCGCGGGGCCACCGTGGCGCACACTGCAGCATGACGACGACGACGATGCAACCGGAGGTCCTCCACACCACGGCCGGCGACCTCCCGCTCGAGGAGGTCGAGCTCAGCGTGCACGGGCGGACGTGGACGATCCTCCACACCGGCGCGATCATCAGCCGCGAGCAGGAGATCGAGCTCCTGATCGGCGAGCACGCCGCTTCGCGGCCGTTCGGCATCGTGCTGTGGCCCGCCGCGCTCGCGCTGGCGCACGAGCTCGCGACGCGCGACCTCGCCGGCCTGCGGATCCTCGAGCTCGGCGCGGGGACCGGGCTGCCCGGGATCATCGCGGCGTCACTCGGTGCGCGGGTGGTGCAGACCGATTACCAGCCGCTCGTCCTGCACGTGTGCAAGCAGAACGCCGCCCGCAATCGGGTGACGACGATCGAGCACCGCCTCGCGGACTGGACGGCGTGGGACGACACCGAGCGCTACGACCTGATCATCGGGTCCGACATCCTGTACGCCGAGCCGCTGCATCCATCCCTGCGGCACATCTTCGAGACCAACCTGACGCCGACGGGCACGGTGCTCCTCGCGGATCCATTCCGCGACCCGAGCCTGCGCCTGCTCGAGCGCATGCAGGCCGCCGGCTGGCGGATCACCGTCGACAAGTGGACGGTCGGCATCACCCCGCCGCCGCGGCCCGTCGGCGTGTTCGCGTTGAGCCGCGCGTGACCCCCGCGTGCCCGAACACCGGCTGGAGTCGATCGCGGCCCCGCCGACGGTGCGAGCGACGCGGAGCCTGCCTGACCCCGATCTCACGGCCATTCCGAAAGCCGGCGCGGACGCAAGCTGCTACCGTGAAGCGTTGTCCTCCCGTTCGCCATCCAGCTCGCTGACCGACCTCGCGGACTTCCTCGACGCGGAGCACGGCTCGATCCTCGAGCTGTTCACGGCGCGCGTGCAGCAGCTGGTCGCACCGCGTCCACTCACGCGCAGTCAGCTGGTCGACCACGTGCCGCAGTTCCTGCGCGAGGTGGTAGCGGCGGTGCGAGCCGGCTCGGCGCCAACCCAGCAGCTGTTCGTCGAGAGCGCGACCGCGAGGGAGCACGGCAAGCAGCGGCTCGAGCTCGGCTACGACCTCGACGCCGTGGTCCGCGAGTATGGGCTGTTGCGAGACTGCATCCTCGAGCGGCTCGAAGCGACGCAAGCGACGCCGAGCCTGCGGGCGCTGCGGGTGATGTCCGACTGCGTGTCGGCCGCGACCGCCGCGGCCGTCGACGAGTACCTCGCGCACCGGCAGGACGATGCCGTGGCGGAGCGCCGGCACCTGCTGGACATGTTCGCGCAGGCACCCGGGTTCGTGTGCTTCTTGCGTGGGCGAGACGGCGTCTTCGAGCTCGCGAACCCGGCGTACTACCAGCTGATCGGCCATCGCGACGTGATCGGCATGCCGCTCCGGCAGGCGCTCCCCGAGCTCGCTGGCCAGGGCTACTTCGAGCTCCTCGAACAGGTGTTCGACACCGGCGCGCCGTTCGTCGGCCGCGGCCTCGAGGTGAAGCTCCAGCGGGTTCGCGGTGCGCCGCTCGTCGAGGCGTTCGTGGATCTCGTCTATCAGCCGATCCGCGACATGCTTGGCACCGTCACCGGCATCCTCGTGCAGGGCCACGATGTCACCGAGCTGCGCCGGCAGCAGGTGCAGCGCGAGCACGTCGAGACCGCCCTGCGGGGCTCCGAGGAGCGCTACCGCACGCTGTTCGAGTCGATCGATGATGGCTACTGCCTGATCGAGGTCATCTTCGATGCGGCGGGGCGGCCGTTCGACTACCGCTTCCTCGAGACCAACGCGGCGTTCGAGGGCCACACCGGCCTCGCCGGCGCGGTCGGCAAGACCGTGCTCGAGCTGGTCCCCGACCAGGACCAGCACTGGTTCGATTTCTACGGCGCGGTCGTCCAGAGCGGCGAGCCTGCCCGCATCAACATGGAAGCTTCGGCGATGAATCGCTGGTACGAGGTGTTCGCGAACCGCGTCGGGGCCCCCGAGCAATGCCAGGTCGGCGTCGTGTTCAAGGACATCAGCGAGCGCAAGCGCGCCGAGGCCGAGCGCGAGCGACTGCTCGAGCGCGAGAGCGCGCTGCGGCAGTCGGCGGAGGCGGCGAGCCGGCTGCGCGACGACTTCCTGGCGACCGTGAGCCACGAGCTCAGGACGCCGCTCGCCGCCATCCTGGGCTGGGTCCAGATGCTCCGCACCGAGACCCTCTCCCCCGAGAAGCGCGAGCGGGCGCTCGAGACGGTGGAGCGCAACGCGCGCGCCCAGGCGCAGCTCGTCGAGGATCTGCTCGACGTGAGCCGCATCCTCGCCGGCAAGCTGCGGCTCGAGGTCGAGCATGTCGAGGTCGATGCGCTCATCGAAGCCGCGCTCGAGACCGTGCTGCCGGCGGCGAATGCGAAGGAGATCCAGATCGAGGCGACGCTCGCCTCCAGCAGCGCGGTGATGGGCGACCCCCACCGGCTTCATCAGGTGGTGTGGAACCTGCTCTCGAATTCGGTGAAGTTCACGCCGCGGGGCGGGCGCGTGCAGGTGCTCGTGCGGTGCGCCGATGCCTGCGTCGAGATCATCGTCTCCGATACCGGGCAGGGCATCGACCCCAAGCTCCAGGACCACATCTTCGATCGGTTCCGTCAGGCCGATGGCAGCACCACGCGATCGCACGGCGGCCTGGGCCTCGGGCTGTCGATCGTGCGCCAGCTCGTCGACATGCACGGCGGCAGCGTCGCCGTCGTGAGCGCAGGCAAGGGCCACGGCTCGACCTTCACCGTCCGGCTCCCGCTGGCCATCGCCCGTCGCCGGGATCCCGCGCCCGCACCCGAGGCGTCGCTCACCGGCCGCGTCCTCGTCCGCCCGCCCGAGCTCGTCGGCCTGCACGTGCTGGTCGTCGATGACGAGATCGACGCCCGTGACATGGTCCAGATGCTCCTCGAGCAGTGCGGCGCCGTGGTCCGGGCGGCCGGCTCGGCCGCCGAGGCGTTCCAGATGTTCCGCGAGCAGCGACCCGATGTCCTGGTCTCCGATATCGGGATGCCCGACGAAGATGGCTACGCCTTGATCGCGCGGCTCCGCGCGCTGACCCCCGTCGACGGGCGCAACGTCCCGGCGGTCGCGCTCACGGCCTATGCCCGCACCCAGGACCGCACCCGCGCGCTGCTCGCCGGGTTCACGAACCACGTCGCCAAGCCGGTCGAGCCTGCCGAGCTGCTGGCGGTGGTCGCGTCGCTGGCGCGCGCCCGGACGTAGCGGAGACCGCGCCCGCCGGCGCTACCAGCGCAACCCGGTCAGCGCGGCGGCGCGTTGACGAGCTGCTGCTTGCAGCGCGCGACCTCGTCGAGCA
>JALZOI010000620.1 GCA_030857245.1 Myxococcota bacterium | reverse complement strand
CCCGCGGCCAATCCTGCGGCCGCTGCGGCCACTGCGCGGTGGCGGCGACCGCGGGACACCGGCTGCATGAAGCTCCTCGCGATCTGCACCACCATCGCGATCTCCGCCGGCTGCGGCGATCCCGCTCCGGCGACCCCGAACGTCGACGCGGCCGTCCAGCCGACCGGCGATGCGGGCGACGCGGGCGTCCCCGGCGCGGACCTCGTCGCGGCCCGCCCGTACGACCTGTTCGTGCCGACCGGCCTGCCGGCGAGCACGCCCGCGCCGCTGATCGTGCTCCTCCATGGCTACGGCGCCTCGGGCGAGCTCCAGGCTACCTACTTCAACCTCCGCACGGCCGCGCAGGACAGCGGCGTCCTCGTCGCGCTGCCCGACGGCCTCGTCGATGGCATCGGGCGCCGGTTCTGGAACGCGACCGATGCGTGCTGCAACTTCAGCGGCAACCCGGTCGACGACGTCGCGTACCTGACTGCGGTCATCGATGACGTCGCCGCCCGCCACGCGGTCGATCCCGCGCGCGTGTACCTCGTGGGCCACTCGAACGGTGGGTTCATGGCGCATCGCATGGCGTGCGATCGCTCGAACCGGATCGCCGCGATCGTCAGCCTCGCGGGCGCGACGTGGAACACGGCGGCGACCTGCGCCCCCTCCGAGCCGGTCGCCGTGCTCCAGATCCACGGCGATGCCGACACCACGATCCGCTACGCCGGCGGTGCGATCGGGACCACCGCGTATCCCTCGGCCGCGACCACGGTGAAGACGTGGGCCGACCTCAACGGCTGCACCGGCCCGCTGGAGAACACCGGCGTCCGGCTCGACCTCGATCTGCCGAAGGTCGGCGCCGACACCCGCGTCGAGCGGTTCCGCGACTGCCCGGGCGCGGGCGCCGACGTCGAGCTGTGGACCATCGAAGGCGGCGGGCACTCGCCGACGTTCCGCCACCCGGCGTGGAGCGCGGCGCTCGTCGGCTTCCTGCTCGCGCACCCGAAGCCGTGAGCCCCGCGCGGTCGGTTACTTCGAGCGATAGCCGAAGTGGAACTGGTGCATCTTGCGCAGGAACCGGTCGTCGAGCGTGTGACCCGAGCCGGTACCGACCACCGAGTCGATGCCGCACTTGGGGCACAGCGCGGTCTGGTTCTTGTCGATCCAGGAGGTGATGTCGCCGCTGCCGAAGCTGCGGAAGCAGAAGAAGCAGGCGCACCGCGTGCTCCCGACGAGCTCCTCGCGATGGTTGGACGCGTGCTTCATCGCCTCCGTGCAGAGGGCGGTGTCAGGATTGACCGGCTTGGCCGGTTTCGTCGTTGAGATGGCCATGGATGGTTGCCGGGATCACCAGCAGATCCGCAACGTACCACGCCGATGCGATCGCTCCTCGTTGTTTCTGCCCACGCTCCGGATCCTGCACTTGTGGGGATCACGGACGCGGCGGCTCGTGCAAGCGCGCGTCGGGCGGCCTGGCATATCGTCCGCCTCATGACCCTCGAGCTGCGCGCGATCACGGAGGACGAGCTGCCGGCGTACCGCGATGCCGTGATGACGACCTTCGGCGACGACACGGTGGACGATCCGAACGGCCCGACCCGACAGCGCTTGCTGGTCGATCCCGCGCAGACCTGGGCGGCGTTCGATCGCGGCGCGATCGTCGCCACGGCCGCCACGATCCCACTCGAGATCACCGTGCCGGGAGGCGCTGCGCTGCCCGCCGCCGGGCTGACCATGGTCTCCGTGCGACCGACTCATCGCCGCCGCGGCCTCAGCCGGCAGCTGATCGCGCTGCACCTCGCGGATGCCCGTGCGCGCGGGCACGCGGTGAGCGCGCTGTGGGCCTCCGAGGCTGCGATCTACGGACGCTTCGGGTACGGCCCGGCGGCCTACGCGGATGATCTGCGGATCGAGCAGGCCGCCACGCTGTCCGTCGCGGCGGGCCGCGAGCTCGACGACGTCGAATGGGCCGACGAGGCGCGGGCGCGCGCATCGCTGCCCGCCATCTATGCCCGCGCGACCGCGCAGCGACCCGGGGCGCTGCATCGTCACGAGGTGTGGTGGCGCGAGCGGCTGTTCCTCGAGACCTCGTTCTCGCGCGGCGGCGCGAGCCGGCGCCGCCACGTGATCGCGCGGCGGGGCGGCGAGGAAGTCGGGTATCTCTCGTACCGCCAGCAGCCCAGCTTCAGCGGCGGCGTGCACGGCGGCCGCGTCAAGATCATCGAGCTCGTCGGCGTCGATGCGCGCGCCGAGGCCACGCTGTGGAAGCTCGCGCTCGGCATGGATCTGTTCCCGACCGTCACGTGGGAGAACATGCCGGTCGACGATGCGCTGCCGTGGATCGTCAGCGATCCACGCCGCGTCCGTCGCCAGCGGATCGATACACTCTGGCTGCGCGTCGAGGACCTCGCCACCTCGCTCGCGGCTCGGCGCTACGCGCACGACGGCGTGCTGCGGTTCGCGATCGACGCCACGACCTGGGAGCTGGTCGTCGAGCACGGGCGCGGCCGCTGCACCAGCACGTCGCACGCCCCGGCGCTCCGCCTCGGCCGCTCGGCCCTGGGCTCGCTCTACCTCGGCGGCACCACCGCGACGCAGCTCGCGCGCGCCGACCTCGCCCACGGCGACGCCTCCGTCATCGCCCTCGCGGACCAGCTGTTCGGCTGGCCGATCGCGGCGTGGTGTCCCGAGGTGTTCTGAGCCGGGTGCCGCCCGCCCTGCGAGTGCGACCGCATGCCAAGCGGTGCGGGCGCGGCTGATCTCGGTCGCACTGCCCGTCCGGCCAGGCCGCGCCGGGCACACCTGATGCTGGTGTGAGGGTCTGATGGACCCGCACGCACCTCCTGCCGCTTCCTGGGCCCCGCGACCTGTCGGGTTTCCAGGCGCTGTCGGAGCAACGAACGACCCCGGACCGTGCGCCGCCACCTCTCGGCCATCGCCGTCCGTGGCCTCGGTTCACCGTGCCGGGAAATCGGCGCTCGAGAGCGGATCAGGAAGCCGGTCATGACGACGCTCGATCCCCCATTCAGCCCGCCATTCGGCCCGCCATTCGGCCCACCCCTCGGCACGCCATTCGGCCCGCCCCTCGGCCCGCCCCTCGCGCCCTCTCCGCCCGGACCGGCGTCGCGCGAACCGACCCGCGCGCAGGTGGTCCCGGCGGCCGTGCTGCTCTTCGCGATCATGGCCGCGCACGCGCTGCTCGAGACCGCGCGCGACGCGCTGTTCCTGACGCGGCTCGGCCCCGATCGCCTCGCATGGGCGTACATCGTCATCGCGGTCGCCGCCCTCGGCACCGTCGCCGCGGTGCGGCACTGGAGCCGGGTTCCGGATCCGCGCCGCCTCCTCGTCGGCTTCCTCGGGTTCGCCGCCATCGGCACCGCGGTGCTCGGCGCGACCCTCTCGCTCGCGCCGTCGATCGTGTTCGTGCTCTATGTGTGGACCGGCCTGATCGCCACGCTCGTCGTGCCGGCGTTCTGGATCGTGATCGATCGCAGCTTGCGGATCGCGGATGCGAAGCGGTCGTTCGCGGCGATCGCCGCGGGCGGTGGCCTCGGCGCGCTCGCCGGATCGGCCCTCGCGGCCACGCTCGGTGGGCTGGTCGATGCCCGCCACCTCGTCACGGTGGGCGCCGGGGTCTTCGTGGTGGCCTCGATCGCCGCCGTGGTGCTCGCGCCCGCGCCGATCGCCGAGGCGCCGCGGCGCGCGCCCCGGGCGCAGACCGAGGCGGATGCCGCGAAGCTGCGCTCGCACCGCCACGTCCGCCTGCTCCTGCTCCTCGGCATCATCTCGACCGTCGCGCTGACGCTCGGCGATCTGATGTTCAAGCGGCTGCTCGCCGAACGCATCCCGAGCGAGCAGCTCGCCGTCGTGTTCGGTGCGACGTACACCGGGCTCAACGTCCTCGGGCTCGTGGTCCAGGTCGCGATCACGCCGCGGCTGCTCGACCGGCTCGGCGTCGGCGGCGCCCTCACCGTGCTCCCCGCGGTCGTGCTCGCCTCGACGCTCGGCTTCGTGGTGACCGGCGCGGCGATCGCGGTGATCGCGCTCAAGCTCGGCGACGGCGCCTTCCGCCACAGCGTGCACCGCGTCGCGAGCGAGATCCTCTACCTCCCGCTCGCCGCCTCGATCCGCGACGCCGCGAAGCCGGTCGTCGACGTGATCGGCCAGCGCGGCGGTCAGGCCCTCGCCGCCATCATGACGCTGGCGGTGGCGACCAACGCCGGCGGCACGCGCGTGCTCGGCCTGATGACGGCGGCCGCGATCGTGATCTGGCTGCTCGCGATCGCGCTGACCCGCAGCTCGTACATCCAGCAGTTCCGCGACACGCTCGACGCCGGCGAGATCCAGCGCGACGTCCGGATCCCGACGCTCGACGCGGACTCGATCGCGATGCTGACCTCGTCGCTGTCGAGCCCCGACGAGCACGAGGCGCTCGCCGCACTCGATCTACTCGGCCGGCGCGGTGATCGGATCCCGGCGCTCGTGCTCTATCACCCGAGCGCGATCATCGTGCGCCGCGCGCTGTCCCTGATCGAGGGCAACGTGCGCCCCGACATCGTCCGCGTGCTCGGCCAGCTCACGGCGCATCCGGATCCACAGATCCGAGCCGCCGCCCTCGCCGCGTCCGGGCGCGCCGGGTGCCATGCCGGCCCGCTCGAGGCGGCGCTCGCCGATCCCGAG
>JALZOI010000619.1 GCA_030857245.1 Myxococcota bacterium | reverse complement strand
GGCCTCGGTGCTCGAGCAGGTTCGCTAGGCTAGGCGTCGCGGCGAGCCGCGAGCTCGATCCAAAGCAAGTTGGGAAGCGACGTGAATTACGCCGCTTGAGTAGTGAGGGCAGAAGGACTCGAACCTTATCGGGACGACACGAAACTCTCATGAGTCGCGTGGCCTTGCAGACGTCTCGATAAGTTAACGGGTTCTTCGGTTGGGCTGGTCTGGCTCAGTCCGGCCGGATCGGCTGCGCCGTGGCAAAGTTTTGCAACGGCCTGAAAGAAAGCCGCTCGAACCAACTCGCGATGCCGCAGTCACCACGTGCGGCACTGCACGTCGGGGACGCCCGGAACGCGCACCCACTCGAAGCCATTCGGCTTCCGCGGTTTTTGCGTAAAGCATGGACCGTACGCATCGGCGGGCGGCTGCGGATGGCCCCCGCGCACGATCACGGCATCGTAGCGGTCGACGCCAGCTCGTCCGAGCTCGGTTTGCACGAGCCGACGGACAGTATCGGCGGGAAGTCCATCGCGACCGTCGGGCCCGCGCGATTTGCGGTAAAGCTCGCGCATCGCGTCGTCGAGCGTACGCTTCCCACGCGAGGCACTGCGTAGCGCGGCATCGAGCTCGGCGGCATACAAAGCGCCACGAGTGTACGGAACGATCGCGAGCGAGGGATCCCGATAGAAGTCGCGTCGAATCTCGTCGTTCGTCGCCCCAGCGCGCTTGTTGTCGAAATGCCGGGTCGCGATGTTGTTCAGTGACCCGAGGAACTCGTCGGCGGAAAGCAGGCCCGCGCGAAACGCGATCAGGTTCGAGTAGTGGACCGTGAACCCCTCGCTGAACCAGTAGGCCGTGCCGTCCGGGCCACGCAGCCGCAGCCGCAGGCCAAGCCAGCGGTGCAGCATCTCGTGCGCGATGTTCTCCTTGAGCCGTCGGGCGAATGTCGTGCGCGGCCCGATCCACGATAGGTACGAAGTCTCTTGTCCGATGCCGTTCGCGCGATCCTCGTGTGACTGCAAGACGCGAACGAACACCGAGTAGGGGCTCGGATCGTCATCGGCAAAGAACGCGCGCTCTGCATCGAATGTCTTTGCGGCCCACGCTCCTGCGGCGGCAACGTCGAGCGCCGGTTTCCCAAACCATGCGGTGCGCAGGTGAAGCGAGCCGTCGTCGACCGATGTCTGTTGCGGACTGCCCCAGTAGTACACGGCCTCGCGCAACTCGCTCAGCCCGCCGACGCTATCGCTGAGAGCAGCGCGACCAAAGGTGCTCATTCCTTCGCCGCGCGTCGGCGCGGGACATTGAGTGGCGCCCCATGCAACCCGCATTCGATAGCGGCCAGGCAACTCCGGCAGCACGACGAAGTGCCTTCCGTGACCACCGATACCTGTAGCGTCATGGCGTAGTCCCTCGAGTGCTCCCTGTTCTGCTGCTGGTACGGAGCGCGCGCGATATTCGAACGTGACCGTGCCGCTCGCCGCGCGTGATGGCACAAACTCCAGGACGCGATCGTGCACTCGCCGGACGAGCGGCAGAGGTCCGCGCGCGTCCCTTGCAGTGGCATCGGTGATGAGTGCTGCCACGCTCGACGTGCCCATGACCTCGTCGTCGAGACGAAAGACGGGTCGTCGGCCGTCAGCGGGAACTGACAGCGCGACGCTCAGCGCGGAAGGCTCGCTCGAATCCGGGTCGCACGCCGGAGCGAGCACAAGCATCACGTCGACCGGCGTGCTCGGCGATGTTGCCGCCGCGGTTGGTGACAATGCGGGCTCAGGTGTCGACGGTGAAGACGACGCTGCCGGGGACATCGAAGCCGACGCTTTGCGTGAGGGCGCTCCACGGTCACCGCAAGCGACACCCATACAACTCGCACTCACCAACACCAGTCGCGCGAACATCGTCGTGCCCACCCGAAGCAGCGTCTCATGCCCCAAGGCTCTACGGTGTCACGTTGCTCGTCTCGCCAGCGTACGGCTGTTGCACCGGAACGAAGCGTGCGCACCCTGCGCCCGGCTGCTCCGCGCTGAAGCTCGACGCGATGTCCTGCAACCCCGTATTCGCGCTGTGACTGGCACAAGCGCTCGACATGAACGCTCATGAGTCGCATGGACTTGCGACGTCTCGATAGGTTAACGGGTTCTTCGGTTGGGCTGGTCGGGCTCAGTCCGGCCAGATCGGCTGCGCCGTGGCAAAGTTTTGCAACGGCCCGTAGCCTATCAGCGATGACCGAACGCGCCCGTGAGCACGAGCGCAAAAGCTGAGGGTTCGCCCCTCGGTTTCTGAGCGCGCTCGACGAGGGGCCATAGCAGAGGCCCTCGAGAAACTTGATTATTCAAGCCCACGAGAACCTCCTCTCCTTTCACCGACGAAAGCGAAGGGAGGTCTCCCCTGTGCCACAACCCGCTCCTGGATTCCAGACTCTACGAGCTTCTGCTGAAGTTCGACCTCGATCTCGCGGCGAAGGTCCATGCCGCTGGATGCGAATGCGGCGGTCGCCTCGACGTGGCGAATTACCAACGCAAGCCACGTGGCGGTCCGGACAGCCTCGGCGATGAGCACGGCCGACGATTGAGCTTCTGCTGCGCGGTGGACGGCTGCCGAAGTCGAGCGACTCCTCCGTCGGTGCGCTTTCTCGGACCGAAGATCTACAGCGGCGCGATGGTGATCCTCGCGGCGGCGATGCAGCACGGCCCTTCGAGGAAGCGAGTGGCGCAGATCGAAGTGCTGCTCGGCATCGGCCGGCGGACGCTGATTCGCTGGCGGCGATGGTGGACCGAGGCGTTCCAGACCAGCCGATTCTGGCGGAGCTTGCGTAGTCGTTTCATGCCGGGGATTGACGAGGCCGCGCTGCCGCTGGCAGTGCTCGAGCGCCTCGGCGACGTCGACGACGAACGGTCGCCCGTGATCGCGCTGCTGCGCCTGCTCGAACCAATCTCGACGACGCCCGGGCTCGAAGCGAGCGCTTCGTGATGGGCATTGGGGACCCGCAGAGGATGCCGATATTGATCACGCGCACGATCGAATAGAGGTCGTCGTCGAGCTCGGCAGTGCGAATGCCGGCGCGGAAGGACGACGGGATGACGAAGAACACGGACCGACGACACGAACGGTGGGCGAACCTGCGGTTTGCGATCGTGGGGGCCTTGCTCGCGGCGCCGCCCGCGCAAGGCGAGCTACGCGCCGCACTCGAAGCACTCGCGGCGCGGACGTGGCAGCACCCGATCACCGGGGCGCAGGTGAGCTTCGCGTTCTCGACGGTCGAGCGGTGGCTCCACGCCGCGCGTCGCGGGTCGGCCCGCGCCGACACGGTCGGCGCGCTGCGTCGGCGGGTCCGCAAGGACGCGGGGCAGCGCCGGGCGCTGTCGTCGGTGCTGATCGCGGCGGTGATCGTGCAGCACCGCGAACATCCGAGCTGGAGCTATCAGCTGCACGCCGACAACCTCGTCGCGCTCGCGGTGCTCGAGCCCGCGCTCGGTCGTGTGCCGTCCTACACGACGGTGCGGCGCTTCATGAAGGAGCGCGGGCTGTTTCGCCGGAAGAAGAGGCGACGCGGCCACGAACGCGCGAGTGATGCGCGTGGCCGCGCGATCTTCGATTCGCGCGAGACCCGCAGCTACGAGAGCGAGTACGTGCACGGCCTGTGGCACCTCGACTTCCACACGGCCTCGCGCAAGATCGTCTTGCCGTCGGGCGAACTGGTAGCGCCGGAGCTTCTCGGCGTACTCGACGATCGGTCGCGACTGTGCTGCCACTTGCAGTGGTACCTCGTCGAGAACGCCGAGAATCTGATCCACGGGCTGTCCCAGGCGATCCAGAAGCGGGGCCTGTTTCGCTCGCTGCTCAGCGACAACGGCGGCGCGATGCTCGCCGGCGAGACCCGGGAGGGTCTCGCGCGGCTCGGCGTCGAACACGCGACCACGCTGCCGGCGTGTCCGGAACAGAACGGGAAGCAGGAGTCGTTTTGGGGCCAGGTCGAAGGTCGGCTACTCGCGATGCTCGAGAACGTGCCGGACCTGACGCTCGAGGCGCTGAACCACGCGACCCAGGCGTGGGTCGAGATGGAATACAACCGCGCGCTTCACTCGGAGATCGGCGAGACGCCCTCCGAGCGATTTCTCCGCGGGCCGCACGTCGGCCGCGAGAGCCCGAGCGCCGACGATTTACGCCACGCGTTTCGCGTCGAGGAGACGCGCACGCAGCGGCGCAGCGACGGCACGGTGAGCATCGAGGGCGTCCGCTTCGAGGTGCCGGGGCGCTATCGCCACATGGAGCGGCTGTCGGTGCGATACGCGAGCTGGGATCTCGGGCGCGTGCACATCGTCGATGCCCGCACCGGAAATCTGCTGGCGCCGATGTACCCGCTCGACCGCGCGAAGAACGCGGACGGTCTTCGCCGCGTGATCGGCCCGGTCGCCGGGAGCGAACCCGAGGTCGCGGCGCCGACGAAGACCGGCATGGCGCCGCTCCTGCGTCAGCTGATCGCCGCCTACGACCGCAATGGTCTGCCGCCCGCGTACCTGCCCAAGGACGAGCTCGCTCGCGCCAACGCATCCGAATCCACCGACGCCACCGACGACCACCCCAACACGACGGAGAACTCCTGATGGATGCGCGCAAGCTCTCGGCCCTCTACGGCCTCAAGTGGAATCCGTTTCTCTCCGATATTCCGGTCGAGG
>JALZOI010000618.1 GCA_030857245.1 Myxococcota bacterium | reverse complement strand
CCGCGCCACCTGTCACGAGCACGCGTTCGCCGAGATCGCGTCCACCACCGTTGCACCGCAACCACAGTCCGCGTAGAGATCACCCACCCAACCGCCACCGAGATTCAACAGTCAACGGGACATCGCCCTGCGGCCCGCGCCGGTGCCACCGTGAGGACTCGAACCTCAACCAACGACCTTCGCAGGATCGTGTCCCATCCATGGAACGGTGGCGTCATGACATCGCAACGTGATCGGAGTCTGGATGGCTGGGATTGCACCAGCGACCGCGTGGTCGTCGCCCACGAGCTCTGCTGCTGAGCTACATCCAGGTCGGTACGGCATGGTCTGGGCGACCGGGATCGCACCGGTGACCGCGTGGACGTGAGCCACGTGCTCTGCTGCTGAGCTACACCCAGGTCTGTTCGGCCGCGGTGGAGGGAGTCGAGCCCCACGTTCGTTCGCGCCGAGCGAACGGACTGCCGCGTGGTTAGCGCGCCAGCCATCGCCTCACCCGAGGCACCGCGAGAGTCGCAGCCGATGGATTCGAACCATCCGATCCGCGGATATGAGCCGCGACCGTGCACCAGCACCGACTGCGCCGACGTTCGTATCGGTGACGGGGATCGCACCCGTGTCTTCCGTTCGAGAGACGGACGTCCTGACTGCTGGACGACACCGACGTGAGAGCGAACCGAGAGGAGAGACGACCAGCGTCGGTGACGGGGTTCGCACCCGTGTTGCCCGTATGAAAGACGGGAGTACTAGGCTGCTGTACGACACCGACAACGCGAACCAGCCGCGCACGAGAAACGACCGCACGAAGAACACAAGACGCGAACGCGGGATCGGTTGGGTTCGAACCAACGCCCATCCGGTTAACAACCGGCCGCTCAACCAGCTGAGCTTCGATCCCAAGTACCGGTGTGTTGCCACACCGGCAGCGGTCGGGGGCCGCGCCTTCGCTCAGCTGCGTGGATCCACAGGTCGCCCTGTGAGCTCACGCGCGAGCAAAGTCGGCGATGACAGGCGGCGTCGACGTGTCGAAACCGACAATGTCGAGCATGCCGGCGTCGTCGGGATCAGCAACGCTGAACCCCGTCGACGTCATTCCGACCACGACCAGCTTGGCCGGAATACCCCGTGCGTCTCGGTACGCCCGCAGAGCCTGGGCAGGGTGCACGCTACCTGCCCAGGTCTCGTTGTCGGTGTAGACACAGAACGTGTCGACATCGACGCGGTGCTGCTGTGCCCAGATCATCGGCAGAGCACAGTCCGTCCCACCCATCGGGAGCGCGCCGACCTTCGCGACCACATCGTCCAGCCGCTGGCGCGGCGAGATCGACAGGGTCGTGATGCCGGGCGTGCCACCGCCCCACGTGCCGCCGTAGCCGCCCGGCGCCGACGTGAACGCGACGAACGTGTGATCACGCTCGGTCGCGGCCGTCACGAGCGCCATCGCCGCGCTCGCGATCGCCGGCGTCAGGTTCGGCACGCCAGCGACCGCGCCGGCCGCCATCGAGCCGGAGACATCGAGCGCGAGCAGCATGCGCGTGCCCGCGGGATCGACGACACCGAAGCTCGCGTAGAACGCTGCGTCGAGCGCATCGACGATCGATGCGACCGGCGCCCACGTCGTCGATCCCCGCACGCCCCGCCCCGCCTGGTACGTCATCAGCGCGGCGAGCACGGAGACCGGATGGACGCGCGCCTTGCGCAGCCGCTCGCTGTCGCGAAGCTGCGCCGCGACCCGCTGCGCCGCGGCGCTCCCCGGCGCGAGCAGCCCGACGCGCGTCATCGTCGCGAGGTTCCGGATCAGCGCCGTCATCGGCATCGCCTCGAGCAGCGCCTCCCAGATCTCCGGCTTCGTCAGCAGCTCGGTCGGCACGCACTCCCGGGGCACGCGGCGCTCGCGGATCAGGCGAGCCGCCACGCCGACGTCGTCGCACCCCTTGAGCTCGGCCATCGCCGCGATCACCGAGAACGCCGGATCCTCGAGCGCGCCCTCGGGGATCACGCCGTTGACGGCCCAGGCGAACAGTCGGTCGTGGGACGGCGACGCCGCGCGCGGGTGCGCGAGGCGCAGCAGATCACGATTCGACCAGCCGTCACGCGCCTGGTACTTGGCGAGCTGCAGCGCCAGGTCCGTCGGCGGCCGGGCGTTGAACCACGAGCCGACGGCCTTGCGCATGCCGCGGCCCCAGCCCCCGAAGCCCTGCGCGTACTCCGCGAAGTGCATCAGGTGCGTGCCGATCCGGCAGACCTTCGGGAGGGCTGCGTAGGCGGCACGCCGCGTCGGCTCGTCGCCGAGCTTGGCGGCCATCGCGAGGGAGAAGATCGCCGGATCGTTCTTGGGCGCACGTCCCGCAGCAGAGATAGCAACGATCCGGTGAAGAGTCCGAAGGCCGTCGGCGGAGATGCAGCGGCGGACCACCTGCGCGTTGTCGACCGTGAGCTCGCGCTCGCCGACGTAGTACGTGCCGCCCTCACTACCGAGCACGAGGAAGCGATCGAGGCGCGCCCAGTCATCGAGCTGCCACGCGTGACCACCCGCCGCATTGGCGACCTGCGCCGAGCCCGGGATCGGCTCGCTCTGCGGCGTGGTCTTCGTCGAGAACATCTTGGTGAACTTGAACATGACGCTTCCTTCGGCCCACCTGCGTGGACGGTTCGTGAGTGCGACCACCGGGTGGAGGTCAGCCGTCCCGCCGCGATCACCATGATCGCGGCGGCGGCTCGTCGCCGGGTGGCGACGGTTTTCGAGAGAGCCTCCCGTCGGAGTCGAACCGACGTCCTGCTGCTTACGAGGCAGCCGCTACTTCCAGCTGAGCTAGAGAGGCAGAGTCACGCAGAGAGAGGGCCAGGGGAATCGAACCCGTGTGGGCTGGGTGGAAGCCAGCTGCCTAACCATTCGGCCAGACCCTCCAGATCGAGCAGGTGGTGGGAATCGGACCCAACGACTCCGGTGTGGCGCACCGGCGTGTCACCGCAACACTTCACCTGCTTGGTGGTCTTCGCTGCACGTGGGTACAGCGAGACCTGGTTTCGGATCATCGGGGGCGCCCGAGGCGCGTCCGATGCTCCTGCGTGGGTCGGGTGGGAATCGAACCCACGTTCCGGCGGAGTAAGAGTCCGCTACAAAGCCAGCGTTTGTTACCGACCCGCATCGTCCCACCCTCTGGAGTTGAACCAGATCCTCTCGGGCTTCAGCCGAGCGCGCGACCGGTACGCTAGGGTGGGAAGTAGGCGCTGCACGCCCGCCGCCGTGAGCCGGTCGGTGAGCGTGCAGCGCGATTTCATTCAGGTGCCTTGCCAGGCACCTCATCGTCATCGCTATTCGATTGTCAGAGACCGGCCGCGGTACGCCGCGCGCACCTCGGGCCTCAGCGCACTCGCTTTCGCGGCGAGCGCACTCCTCACGCACTATCGATCTGGATTGCTAATCCAGATAGGTAGTCGCAAAAGCAGTAGTGTTCAGCGTGCCCCTGGACGGACCTGGCCGGCCGGACCCCGTGCCCCGGAGGCGCTCCCGGTCAGGAGCGCAGCCGGCGTACGAAGCCCAAACGCAGGAAGGGCCACCTGGTTTCCCGGGTGGCCCTCGTCGCGATCGACGCGTTCGTGAGAACGGGTCTATTCGCGGAAGGGTCCTCCGGGGACGCTCGTACCTTCGCAATCGAGGGTAAACGCGTAGAATCCCTCGATCATCGATGGCCGATCGCAACCCAAGCCTTGACGCCACGAGGGCGCCTTGCGGGCGGCGGTGGCCTGGACGGCCGACGGCTTATGAAGATTGATGAGGGTCACGGCGGTGGCTTCGATGAGGGGTTCGAGTCGGTCTTGCGTCGGTGCTCGGTGTGAGCGAGCCGCCGATGCCTGATACGGATAACAGCGGCCCTGCGATCTGTCAAACGATTTGACGTCGACAAAGATGGTTAATTCGTAATCTCGCAATACCACTCTGGTTCCGTCACGACGGATCCTGCGCCAGCGCGACGAGCGTGACCGGCGGTGCGAGCGCGAGCTCGACGCGCCGGCGCCGCCCGAGGAGCTCGCCACCGGCCTCGATCGCGGCCTCCGCATCGAGCTCGATCACCACGCCATCACACAGGAAATCGTGGACGTGCGCGGAGAAGTAGTCGCCCCGGAAGGCCGCCGGCGTGTTGCGCACGAGCTCCATCAAGCCGGCATCGCCGCACCGCAGCTGGAACCGCCCGGCGCGAGATCCGGCGAACGTGAACAGCTTCAGGCCGTATCCGAAGTACGGGATCGTCGCCCCCGCGACCAGCGTCACCGCGCCCTGCCAGAGCACCGCACCCGTCGCGATCGTGCGCCCGGTCGGCCCCGCCTTCGCCATCTCGATCGCCGGGGCGCCGACGTTCGTGACCGTCGCGTGCGGGCGCGTGCCGGTCGCGAACCGCGGCAACGATCGCGTGGCGACCGACAGTGCATAGCGGCTGGCGTCGCCCAGCAGCCGGCGTGCGAGCGGCACGCGATCGACGACCCGACCCACCGCCTGCTGATCCTCGAGCAGCTGCGCGTCGACGCCGAGGCCGACGAACGGCGCGCGGACGCCGAGCACGTCGAGCATCGCCGTCTTCTTCCAGTGGCCCTCACCTTTCATGAGGCGTGCGAGGTCGTCGAGCGGATCGTCGGTCGCACCGACGGTGTCCGCGATCGCGTTGCCCGAGCC